>NZ_AP025184.1:2100000-2263087 GCF_020886055.1 Flavobacterium ammoniigenes
ATACTGATATATTTAGACTTTCTGTAAATCCAACCATGGGAATCTTTAAGAAGCCATCAGCCTCTTTCATGATTTCTTCGGACAAACCGTCGATTTCGGTTCCGAAAAACAAGGCGCTAGGTTTTGAAATATCAAAATTTTCTAACAAACAATCATTTTCATGTGGTGTAGTCGCAATGATTTGATAGCCTTTGTTTCTAAGGGTTTGAATACAGGCCGAAGGAGAGTCAAATGTATTGATATCGACCCATTTTTGAGCACCCATCGCAATTTGTTTGTCAATGCTTTTTCCGTATCGCTGTTCTATTACGTTTAATTCTTGGATACCAAAAACCTCACAACTGCGCATTACGGCACTGGTATTATGCATTTGGAAAACATCTTCCACTGCTATGGTAAAATGATTGGTTCTATTTTTCAAAACATTCAAAAAGCGCTCTTTCCGATTGTCGGTCAAAATGTTTTCAAGAAAATTAAGGTAATCAATATCAATCATTGTCTCTTTTTTTGGAGGCAAAAATACTAAAAAGGTTTATATTTGCACTTTCGAAAAAACAACACCAAATGACTACTCTTAACGAATTGAATGCCATTTCTCCAATCGACGGGAGATACAGAAATAAAACGCTTTCTTTAGCTCCTTTTTTCTCAGAAGAAGCCTTAATCAAATACCGTGTATTAATTGAGATTGAATATTTCATCGCTTTATGTGAAGTGCCTTTACCTCAACTTGCAGCCGTAAATCCGAATGTATTCGAAAGTTTGCGTAACATCTATAAAAACTTTTCTACCGAAGATGCGCTTTGGATCAAAGAGACAGAGAAAGTAACGAATCACGATGTGAAAGCAGTAGAATATTTTATCAAAGATGCTTTTGAAAAATTAGGTTTGTCAGCTTACAAAGAGTTTATCCATTTTGGATTGACTTCTCAAGATATTAATAACACTGCTATTCCGCTTTCGACCAAAGAAGCCTTTGAAAAAGTATATATGCCTTCTTTGATTGGTGTGATTTCAAAATTAAAAGAACTAAGCACAGAGTGGAAAGACATTCCATTGTTAGCTCGTACTCATGGACAACCCGCTTCTCCTACTCGTTTAGGAAAAGAAATTGGCGTTTTTGTAGAACGTTTGGAAGAGCAAATGCGTTTGTTATTCAATATTCCGTTTGCCGCTAAATTTGGTGGAGCAACCGGAAATTACAACGCCCACCATGTGGCCTACCCACAAATTGATTGGAAACTATTCGGAACTACTTTTGTGGAAACCAATTTAGGTTTACACCATTCTTTCCCAACAACTCAAATTGAGCATTACGATCACTTCGCTGCCTTTTTTGATGCCTTGAAGAGAATCAATACCATTATCATTGACTTAGATCGCGATATTTGGACGTATGTTTCCATGGAATATTTCAAACAAAAAATCAAAGCAGGAGAAATTGGTTCTTCGGCTATGCCACATAAAGTAAACCCGATTGATTTTGAAAATTCAGAAGGAAATTTAGGGATTGCCAATGCTATTTTTGAACATTTATCCGCTAAGTTACCTATTTCAAGATTACAACGTGATTTAACTGATAGTACGGTTTTGAGAAATATTGGTGTACCAATGGGACACACCATTATTGCTTTTGAAGCTACCTTGAAAGGCTTGAACAAATTATTGTTGAACGAGCCTAAATTCCACGAAGATTTAGAGAAAAACTGGGCGGTTGTAGCTGAGGCTATCCAAACAATTTTACGTCGTGAGGCCTATCCAAATCCATATGAAGCATTGAAAGGTTTGACTAGAACCAATGAAGCGATTACCAAAGAATCGATTCATAGTTTCATTGCAACTTTGGATGTAAGTGACGCTATCAAAACCGAATTATTACAAATTACACCAAGTAACTTTGTAGGGATTTAAATTCTAAAATAAAGAACATAAAAAAGGCTTAAGAAATATCTTAAGCCTTTTTTTATTTGAATATGTACTCTAATTATCTTGAATAATTCGGAGCTTCTTTAGTAATCGTAACATTATGTGGATGACTTTCTGTAATTCCGCTTGAAGTAATACGAACAAAACGTCCAGTATCTTGTAGGGTTGGAATATCTTTAGCACCACAGTAACCCATTCCGGCACGAAGACCACCAATGAATTGTAACATACTTTCGTTTAATTCTCCTTTGTAAGGTACACGACCTACAATTCCTTCTGGAACTAATTTTTTTACATCGTCTTCCACATCTTGGAAATAACGGTCTTTCGAACCACCTTGCATGGCTTCAACAGACCCCATTCCGCGATACGACTTGAATTTTCTTCCTTCAAAAATAATGGTTTCCCCTGGAGATTCTTTAGTACCAGCTAAAAGCGAACCTAACATTACACAGTCAGCACCTGCAGCAATCGCTTTAGGGATATCTCCGGTATAACGAATTCCACCATCTGCAATTACGGGAACTCCGGTTCCTTTGATAGCCGCAGCTACTTCTAAAACAGCAGAGAATTGAGGAAAACCAACACCTGCCACAATACGAGTAGTACAAATCGAACCTGGTCCAATTCCTACTTTTACGCCATCAGCCCCATTTTCAACTAAATATTTAGCCGCTTCTGGTGTAGCAATATTTCCTACTATAACATCAATTTTAGGAAATTTAGCTTTTACTTCTTTCAACACATTTACCACACCTTGCGTATGTCCGTGAGCAGTATCTATGATAATTGCATCAACTCCCGCTTTTACCAAAGCTTCTGCTCGTTGTACCGCATCTCCTGTAACTCCAATAGCAGCAGCAACTCGCAAACGTCCATAAACGTCTTTGTTAGCAATAGGTTTCTGTGTTAATTTGGTAATATCTCTAAAAGTGATTAATCCTACTAATTCATTTTTAGCATTGATCACTGGTAATTTTTCGATTTTATTTCCTTGTAAAACTACTTCTGCTTGTTCTAATGAAGTTCCTTCAGCAACAGTAATAAGGTTTTGAGAAGTCATTACTTCAACAATCGGACGTGCACCATTTTTTTCAAAACGTAAATCACGATTGGTAACAATTCCTTTTAAGATTTTATTTTCGTCTACAATTGGTATTCCACCAATTCCAAATTCTTTCATCGCATTTTTAGCATCAGCAACCGTAGAAGTCAACGGTAAAGTAACTGGATCAATGATCATTCCTGACTCTGCACGCTTTACTTTACGTACTTTGGCAGCTTGTTGTTCAATTGTCATATTCTTATGAAGCACTCCAATTCCGCCTTCTTGCGCCATAGCAATTGCCATAGAACTTTCAGTTACCGTATCCATAGCAGCTGCTACGATAGGAACGTTTAAGGTAATGTTTCTTGAAAATTTAGATTGGATACTTACTTCGCGTGGAAGCACATTAGAATAATTAGGTACTAATAGAACGTCATCGTAAGTTAATCCTTCGCCGATAATCTTAGAATTGTGTGCGATCATTGCAATTTGAAGTTGTGGTTAAATTGCGTGCAAATATAGATAATCTTCCCTTATATTTCTAGTAATTTGAATAAAATCTCATTAATCATTCAAAATTACGTTCAATCCCAATTGAAAAGAAAGGCTATTTGCCTTAGAAATATCCGCATAAGACAAAAGATTATCTGCCAAAATATAAAAGTGTACTGGCCCCATTTTCGTTGACATCCCTAATCCCAAATTGGAGTACGAAAAAGAATCCAACGTATAGGTGGCTTTTACTTGAAAATCCTTTGAAAAGTTTCTTTTGAAAAACGCAGTAACTGCCATTAAGGGAGATTTTGGTGTGGTCATCATAAATAATTGTGCGCCAACTGTACTTTTATAAAAGGTAGTACGATCGGTTCCTTCACAATTGCAAACTCCATCTACGACTCTTTCCTCTTCAAAAGAATATTGAGCCGAAGCATTCAATTTTGTTGGTCGCCAAGTGGTGTATTTCGTATGTAAAGTATCAAATACAATAGCGTCTTTGAAATCTTGATAATTCGCTTGAGCAACATTTTCATTATTAAATTTGGGCACCAATCCTTTATAATTATAAAATCCTTTGTAACTGTAACTTTCTATATTCTTTTTATGATTGATATAACCTAAATCAATAATACTTGCAGTCAACTGCATATTTGATTGCGGATAATAAGTCAGTCCCAAATCAATTCCTAAACCTAAATTTCCTCCAAGCAAGATGCCTTTCTTAATATCAGTTCCAACATTACTATTGCTATTAGCATCATTGTATTGAGCAAATCCAGAAGTGTTTAACTGTAAATTGGAATAGACAATTTGTTCATAATAAGAGTCCGTTGAAGTATTGGTATAGATATAACCCGCATTTGAAATTGAACTTGCATCGAAAATACTGGAATATAATTTGGCTCTAGCCCCAATAATTAAATCGTCCTGAATCTTTTTATGAAATCCAACATGAAAAACAGACGAAAGAGCTGCTTTAATACTTATGTCAGCTAAATTAAACCGTTTTCCAATATAATCTTTGTTACCATAAATAGCTAGCACAGCAATATCTTGAGGAACATAACTTAAAAAATCGAATTCTTGGTACAGTCCAAAAGACAAATACCCTTTATCTTCATACCGACTCCCCAATTTAAAACCACCATTAAATAGCTCTAATTGTTGATTCAAACTCAATACATCGTTAGAAGTAGTTTGGGATAGAATATTTTTTAATTTGGTAGTAAAATCAACCCCATCATTAGCAAACAAATCGTAAGCAGAAAATCCACTAGAACCCACATTCATTGAAATGCCCGACAATAAAGGTACACCTGCATACCATTTGTATTTTATATCGGCACCCGGATTAGTCATCAACGATTGAGGAATGTCAGTAAAGTTATACAGCAACTGTTTGTTCTGGGCAGTCAAATTAGCTGCTATAAAAAAACAAACTAGGAATACTATTTTTTTCATTGAAGTACAAAATAAGCCGTTATACCTGAACGCATTTTAATAGATCCAGAACTGGTTTCTGTCAAAGGCGCTCCCGAAGCCATTCTAATGTTCATATCTATTCGAGTAGTATTTTTTAATGTGGTCAGTCGAATTCCTTGAAATACTTCCTTTTGAACAACCTTGTTTAGTGCTCCATAATAAGCAGGTACAGCAATAGAAATAACATCCAATTGAACTCCTGTTGCATTATATAATTTTACATCCAAAACATAAGCTCTTGTAATTGTATTAGTGATTTCAAAATCCAAATCAACTTTGGTCAAATTATTGACAAAAAATGAGTTGTTAAAAACATCAATGGTAGATCGATCTATAAATTGCGGTGTTTCTATTCCATTGGTCACAAACTCATGAGCTGGAATATCAAAATACAGCAAATTTGCAACATAAGTAGGTTCTAACTGAAGGTTTTTCGATTGTTCATAATCTAAATCACTGGAACATGAGCAATAGAAAAGCACCAAAAAGAATAACCCGAAAAATCGATATAGAAGAAGGCGTTTCATAAAATAGGGCATTGTGTTTGTATAGGAGCAAAACGGCATTCTAATTCATTTATTGTTATTAATAGAATTGGCCAAATACTTTTGACGCTTCATTATACGCACTTTCAAAACTCATCGGACTCAAATTAGTAGTGGCTTTTTGAGCCGTAAAATAGGAGAGTAATTTTTCTGTAGGCATATTTCCAGTCAAATGATTGGTCGCCATGGGGCATCCACCAAAACCTTGAATCGCACCATCAAATCGGAGGCAGCCAGCATGATAGGCAGCTTCAATTTTTTCAAACCATGAATCTGGAGTGGTGTGTAAATGTGCGCCAAATTCAATAGTTGGATAAGCCGGAATTAAATTGGAAAACAAATACGAAATCACTTCTGGAGTAGAACTTCCAATGGTGTCAGAAAGTGACACAATTTTAACTCCCATTCCTGCTAATTTTTCAGTCCACTCCCCCACAATTTCAGTGTTCCAAGGATCACCGTAGGGATTGCCAAAACCCATAGAAAGATAAGCTATTACTTGTTTATTTTTAGCATCAGCCAAATTTAAAATCTCTTGTAAACTGACTAAAGATTGCGAAATGGTTTTGTGGGTATTACGCATTTGAAAGTTTTCCGAAATAGAAAATGGGAAACCTAAATATTGAATTTCAGGGAAAGTACAAGCCGTTTCAGCACCTTGCGTATTGGCAATAATGGCCAGTAACTTACTTTTGGTTTGAGACAAATCCAATTGAGCTAAAACTTCGGCAGTATCTTGCATTTGGGGAATCGCTTTAGGCGAAACAAAACTTCCAAAATCAATGCTATCAAACCCCACTCGCAATAACGATTGGATATACGTCACTTTGTTAGCCGTCGGAATAAAAGTCTTTATTCCTTGCATAGCATCACGCGGACATTCAATGATTTTTACTGTTTTCATAGCGAATCAAAGGTAGTAAAAATCAAGAGTTAGAAAACAAAGAAAAATCTATTTATTTCTTAAAACTGCTTTGTTAATTGCTTTGACCAAGGCTGGACCTTCGTAAATAAATCCTGTGTATAATTGCACCAAACTAGCTCCTGCTGCTAGCTTTTCGAGAGCATCTTCGGCCGAATGAATACCTCCTACTCCAATAATTGGAAACGATTGATTACTTTTTTCAGCTAAAAATCGAATAACTTCTGTTGATCGTTTTTCCAAAGGTTTTCCAGACAAGCCACCTGTCTCAATTTTATTTTCAGAAACCAATCCATCACGTGACAAAGTTGTATTAGTGGCAATCACTCCTGCAATTTTGGTTTCGTTGACAATATCGATAATATCCAACAATTGTTCATCTGTTAAATCCGGTGCGATTTTTAATAAAATAGGTTTCTGTTTTGGCTTAGCCCAATTTTTATTTTGCAAGGTTTGCAACAATTCGGTTAACGGCTCTTTATCTTGTAAAGCACGTAAATTAGGGGTGTTTGGCGAACTCACATTGACCACAAAATAATCTACATAATCAAACAACGCCTCAAAACAAATTTCATAATCAGAAGTCGCTTCTTCGTTAGGTGTTACTTTGTTTTTTCCAATATTTCCACCAATCAAGACTCCATTATTTTTTTTCAAACGCAACACTGCTTCTTCCACTCCGCCGTTATTAAAACCCATTCGGTTAATAATCGCGCTATCTTCCTTCAAACGGAACAAACGTTTTTTTGGATTTCCATCCTGTGCTTTTGGCGTAATCGTACCAATTTCGATAAAGCCAAAACCGAAGTCGGACAACTCTTTATACAAAACCGCATTCTTATCAAAACCGGCAGCTAAACCTACTGGGTTTTTAAATTTCAATCCGAAAACTTCGGTTTCTAAACGTCGATCATTCACTTCGTATAAGGCACGAAAAAGTCCTGAAAAACCAGGTATTTTAGAAATGATACGAATCAATGAAAAGGTAAAATAGTGCACTTTTTCAGGGTCAAAACAAAAAAGTATCGGACGAATTAATAGCTTGTACATAGTTGTGATTTTGAGTGTTGCAAAAGTAAAGAATAGTTTTTAGTAACGAAACTTCTAGAGCCAATTTTAAAACAAGTTCCAATTTTGAATATTATTTGCTAAAATCCGCTAAAAACCACGCACAAACCTTGCTTATATTTTGTGTGTGTTTTTTCAATACCCTATATTTGCAATCCTAAAAATAGTTTACAATGATTAAGATTACTTTACCCGATGGGTCTGTGAAAGAATTTGCAGCTGGGATTACCCCAATGGACGTTGCAAAAAGCATTAGCGAAGGATTGGCTAGAAATGTTATTTCTGCATCATTCAATGGTACTACCGTTGAAACCGTTACGCCTTTGACCACAGATGGTAGTCTTGTTCTTTTTACTTGGAATGACGAAGGAGGAAAAAAAGCCTTTTGGCACTCTACTTCTCACGTGATGGCGCAGGTTTTAGAAGAAATGTATCCAGGAATCAAATTGACTCTTGGACCTGCAATCGCTAACGGATTTTATTATGATGTTGATTTCGAAGATCATAAAATTACAGATGCCGATTTCAAAAAAATTGAAGACCGCGTTTTAGAAATTTCAAGAGACAAACACGAATTCAAATTGCGTCCTGTGACTAAGGCAGAAGCGCTTGAAGTATACAAAGACAATGTCTACAAAACCGAATTAATTTCGAACCTAGAAGACGGAACGATTACTTTTTGTGATCACTCTACTTTCACTGATTTATGTCGTGGAGGTCATATTCCAAACACTGGAATTATCAAGGCCATGAAAGTGATGAGCGTTGCTGGTGCGTATTGGAGAGGTGATGAAAAAAACAAACAGTTAACTCGAGTGTACGGAATTTCATTCCCAAAGCAAAAAGATTTGACTGAATACCTAGAATTATTGGAAGAGGCCAAACGTCGTGACCACAGAAAACTAGGAAAAGAATTGGAATTGTTTGCTTTTTCATCTAAAGTGGGGCAAGGTTTGCCTTTATGGTTGCCTAAAGGCGCTGCTTTGCGTGATCGTTTAGAACAATTTTTGAAAAGAGCACAGAAAAAAGCAGGTTACGAACAAGTAGTTACACCCCATATTGGTCAAAAAGAATTGTACGTAACTTCAGGGCACTATGCGAAGTATGGTGCTGATAGTTTTCAACCCATCAACACGCCAGCCGAAGGTGAAGAGTTTTTGTTGAAACCTATGAACTGTCCTCACCACTGTGAGATTTACAATGTGCGTCCTTGGTCGTACAAAGATTTACCAAAGCGTTATGCTGAATTTGGAACCGTATACCGTTACGAACAAAGTGGCGAATTACACGGTTTAACTCGTGTTAGAGGATTTACTCAAGACGATGCACACATTTTCTGTACGCCAGAACAATTGGACGAAGAATTCAAAAAAGTAATTGATTTGGTATTATATGTTTTCGGTTCCTTAGGATTTGAAAACTTTACCGCTCAAATTTCATTACGCGATCAAGAAAATAGAGACAAGTACATTGGTTCTGACGAAAATTGGGAAAAAGCCGAAAATGCTATTATCAATGCTGCTAGAGACAAAGGATTGAATACCGTTGTTGAATATGGCGAAGCTGCTTTCTATGGTCCAAAGCTGGATTTCATGGTAAAAGATGCTTTAGGAAGACAATGGCAATTAGGAACTATTCAAGTCGATTACAACTTGCCAGAGCGTTTTGATTTGACCTACAAAGGATCTGATGATCAATTACATAGACCGGTAATGATTCACCGTGCACCATTTGGTTCAATGGAACGTTTTATTGCTATTTTATTAGAGCATACTGCCGGTAATTTCCCATTGTGGTTAATGCCTGAGCAAGCTATTATCTTGTCATTGAGCGAGAAATATGAAATATATGCCAAAAAAGTTTTAGATTTGCTAGAAAATCACGAAATTCGCGCCCTAATTGACAATCGAAACGAAACAATCGGCAAGAAAATTAGAGATGCTGAAATGCAAAAAACGCCTTTCATGCTGATTGTAGGTGAAGAAGAAGAAAAAAACGGTACAATTTCAATTCGACGTCACGGTCAAGAAGGAAAAGGAAACATAACAGTTACCATAGAGGAATTTGCCGCTATTGTTACTGAAGAGATCAACAAAACATTAAAAGTATTTACAGTTTAACTTAAATTTTAAAGCCATAGCAATAAGAAGCAACAGAGGTTACCAACCTCGAGTAGAAAAGAAAGATGCACACCGAATTAATAATTTTATTCGTGTACCAGAAGTACGTCTTGTAGGTGAAAATATTGAGCCTGGAGTTTTTAAAACTGCAGATGCTTTGAAATTAGCTGACGAATTTGAATTGGATTTGGTTGAAATTTCACCAAATGCAGAACCACCCGTTTGTAAAATCATGGACTACAAAAAGTTTGTCTATGAGCAAAAGAAACGTGAAAAGGTTTTGAAAGCTAAATCAACACAAGTGGTGATTAAAGAAATTCGTTTTGGTCCTCAAACAGATGAGCACGATTACGAGTTTAAAAGAAAGAACGCTGAAAAATTCTTGAAAGAAGGATCTAAATTGAAAGCTTTTGTTTTCTTTAAAGGGCGTTCAATCATTTATAAAGATCAAGGTCAAATCTTATTATTGCGTTTGGCAACTGATTTAGAAGAATTTGGTAAAGTTGAAGCGATGCCAGTTCTTGAAGGAAAGAGAATGATTATGTTCATTGCTCCTAAGAAAAAGAAATAATCCACATTTAGGATAAATAAATATTGAGATTGCTTCGCAAGCTCGCAAAGACAGTAAGTAAGATAAATTAAAAACACTAGGAAAAAATGCCTAAAATGAAAACCAAATCTAGCGCCAAGAAACGATTTAAAGTTACTGGTTCTGGAAAGATTAAAAGAAAGCATGCTTTTAAAAGTCACATCTTGACTAAAAAATCTAAAAAACGTAAATTAGCTTTGACACACTCAGCGTTAGTTCACCAATCAGATGAAAAAAGCATCAAACAACAATTAAGAATTATATAATGAGTAACTAGTAACTAGCAGTTAGTAATTAGCTTTTTTGCAACTCACTAATCACTATTTACTAATCACTAAAGAATTCTTTAGGTTACAAACAATTTAATAACCTTGGAGTATGGCCTTAAGTTCCCTTGATTAAATTCGGGACGCCTGCTACAAAAAAACAGTAAAATTATGCCAAGATCGGTAAATTCAGTTGCTAAAAGAGCAAGAAGAAAAAAAATAATGAAGCAAGCCAAAGGTTTCTTTGGTAGACGTAAAAACGTTTGGACAGTTGCTAAGAACGCGGTAGAGAAAGCAATGTGCTACGCTTACCGTGACAGAAAAGTGAATAAAAGAAATTTCCGTGCTTTATGGATTCAACGTATCAACGCTGGAGCTCGTTTAGAAGGAATGTCTTATTCTCAATTCATGGGTAAAGTAAAAGCTAACAATATCGAATTGAACCGTAAGGTTCTTGCTGATTTAGCGATGAACCACCCAGAAGCATTCAAAGCAATACTTAATAAAGTAAAATAAACGTTTTATCAACTCAATTTAGATTACTTACTTATATAGAAAACCTCAATCGAAAGATTGGGGTTTTTTGTTGCCCTTTAGTGATGAACGACTAATAATTGTATCTTTAAACCGCAATACTATTTAGAATAGCACATGAAAAAAATATTCCTTTTTGTATTCCTACTTCTTTCTTTCATTGGCTTTTGCCAAATTAAATTAGTTTCTTGGAATGTCGAAAATTTAGGCAAATCCAAGTCTAATGAAGAAATAGCCTTTATGGCAAATCTACTAAACCAATATGATTTAGTCGCCTTACAAGAAGTTGTAGCGGGTAATGGAGGCGCTCAGGCAGTTGCCCGACTTGCAGATGCACTTAATAGAAAAGGAAGTCATTGGGATTATACCATCAGTGATCCCACTTCAAGTTCACCCAGTAAAACAGAACGCTATGCCTTTCTTTGGAAAACAGCATCTGTCAAAATAATTGGAAAAGCCTGGCTTGAAAAAATATATGCAACCCAAATAGAGCGCGAACCTTACTTATGTACTTTTGAGTATGGCAATAAACAATTCACCGCCATTTCCTTTCATGCGATTACCAAAAGTAAGCAACCTGAAAGAGAGATTAAATACTTTCAATTCTTCCCAACAACATATCCAAAATCCAATTTGATCATTATGGGTGATTTCAATTGTCCGCAATCGCATTCTGTTTTTAATCCATTGCGAAAAATGGGATTTGCATCAGCATTGGTCAACCAAAAAACCTCTTTGAAACGCAGTATAAAAAACGGCCAATATCTTGCCTCTGAATTTGACAATATCTTTTTCCTAAAATCAAATATTAAGAAATTAAGTTCAGGTGTCGTTTTGTTTTACCAAAACTTTCCTTCTCTGCGACATGCCAGAACCATTTCAGACCACTGCCCTATTTGGATGGAATTTAGTTTGAATTAAAAATAGTTTCACTTCATTTGGCCGTGAACCAAAAAAAAATCCGCTTAAAAGCGGACTTATATTTTTTTATTTAAAAGGGAACATCACTATCGTCGTCTTCCTCATTCAAATTACTTCCAAAGGCTTCATTAGCCGAAGGCAAGTTCTTTGTAATAAACGGATTATCGTCACTATTCATGCTTGATGGTAAATCATCGTAACTTCCTGAGTAATCATCTAAATTATCAAATTTACCTAAATGACCGATGAATTTCAAACGAACGTTTTCGATACTACCATTACGGTGCTTGGCAATCATGATTTCGGCCTGACCAGCTGTTGGCGATGCTTCATCATCATCCCATTCGTCAATTTTATAATATTCCGGACGGTACAAGAACGAAACAATATCGGCATCTTGCTCAATCGCACCCGATTCACGTAAGTCGGACAATAATGGACGCTTACTAGAACCACGAGTTTCTACCGCACGCGATAATTGCGAAAGCGCAATAACCGGAACATTCAACTCTTTAGCCAAGGCTTTCAAATTTCGAGAAATCGTCGAGATTTCTTGCTCTCTATTTCCGCCACCTTTTCCGTTTCCACCAGCAGTCATCAATTGCAAATAGTCGACAATGATGATTCTAATTCCGTGTTGAGATACTAAACGTCTTGCTTTAGCTCTTAAATCAAAAATAGAAAGAGATGGGGTATCGTCAATATATAAAGGTGCTTTTTCTAAGTTTTTCACTTTGGTACTCAATTGTTCCCATTCGTGTTTTTCTAATTTTCCGGTACGTAACTTTTCGGAAGACAAACCTGTTTCAGAGGAAATCAAACGAGTAATTAATTGCACTGAAGCCATCTCCAAAGAGAATAAAGCTACCGGCATTCCATAATCAATAGCCATATTTCGTGCCATTGACAATACAAATGCAGTTTTTCCCATCGCAGGTCTTGCTGCAATGATAATTAAATCACTCGGCTGCCAACCTGAGGTAATCTTATCTAATTTTTCAAAACCAGTCGCTACTCCACTCAATCCTTCTTGACCTGCTATTTCTTCAATTCGTTTTTTAGCTTGCAACACTAAACTTTGTGCAGTTTCAGAACTTCGTTTAATATTCCCTTGTGTTACTTCGTATAATTTCGATTCGGCTTTGTCTAACAAATCGAATACATCAGTAGTTTCGTCATACGAATCTTCTATAATTTCTGATGAAATACGAATCAAACTACGTTGAATGAATTTTTGCAGAATAATTCTAGAGTGAAACTCAATGTGCGCCGAAGAGGAAATTTTTTGGGTCAACTGAATCAAATAGAAATCGCCACCAGCAATGTCTAATTTTCCGTTTTTCTTAAGTTGAGCCGAAACCGTTAATAAATCGATTGGTTGTGTTTCGGTAAACAATTGAACAATAGCTTCAAAAATATATTTGTGTGCGTCTTTGTAAAAGGCATCGGCTTGCAAGATATCAATAACCTCATCTACTCCTTTTTTATCAATCATCATGGCGCCTAACACCGCCTCTTCTAAGTCCAATACCTGTGGAGGTAATTTTCCTTTTTCGAGATTAATGATAGTCGCTTTGTCTACTTTAACTGGCGCTATATTTCTAAAATTTTCCATGTAGCGAAAATAAGAAAAATTAAAAAAAAGTCAGCAAGGACTTATTACATAATAATGTTGATAACTAACTATTTTTTGTTTATAAGTCAAAAAAAATCCGAAACTGTAAGGTTTCGGATTTAGTATGAATTTGTAAGATAATTAGTCTTTAAAATGTCCCATCGCAAGGTATTTCTCGTATCGTTGGGCTAACAATTCTTCTGTTGATAAGTCTTTCAACTCATTGTATCCTTTCATAATGTATTGTTCCACCGTTTTAAAAGTACTTTCTCTATCGTAGTGAGCGCCTCCTAATGGTTCTGGAATAATGTCATCAATTAATTTTTGCTTTTTCATGTCGGAAGAAGTCAATTTCAAAGCTTCTGCAGCTTGTTCTTTGTATTCCCAGCTTTTCCAAAGGATAGACGAGCAAGACTCTGGCGAGATAACAGAATACCAAGTATTCTCTAACATATACACCTTATCTCCTACACCAATTCCTAAAGCGCCACCAGAAGCTCCCTCCCCAACAATAACAGTAATAACAGGTACTTTCAAACGAACCATTTCAAAGATGTTTCTAGCAATGGCTTCACCTTGTCCACGCTCCTCCGCTTCTAGACCTGGATAAGCTCCCGGAGTGTCTACTAAAGTGACAATTGGAATGCCAAATTTCTCCGCCATTTTCATTAAACGCAAGGCTTTTCTATATCCTTCTGGATTCGCCATACCAAAGTTACGGTATTGACGTGTTTTGGTGTTGTATCCTTTTTGTTGGCCAATGATCATAAACGATTGACCGGCAATTTTTCCTAATCCACCCACCATCGCTTTGTCATCTTTAAAACCACGGTCACCGTGTAATTCTAAAAAAGTATCTCCACAAAGCGCGTTGATATGATCTAAAGTATAAGGTCTATTTGGGTGTCTTGACAATTGAACACGTTGCCAAGCAGTTAGGTTTTTGTATATATTACGTTTGGTTTCTTCTAACTTTTTATTGATCTGTTTGCAGGTATTGGTTACATCAACATCTGATTCTTTACCAATAACAACACATTTTTCTAACTGATCTTCTAATTCTTTGATAGGAAGTTCAAAATCTAAATATTCCATGGAGTTGTAGTGTTATTTATTTTCTCGATTAGAACTGCAAATATAAAATTTAAAATCGTTTGACAGTCCTAAATTTTGATTTAAGTGCAAAAAATTGCCTTGTTTTTAGTTATTCTTTGGCTTTATAATAGTGTTTAATCACCCCGTTTAAAATGACAGTAATAACAATAATTAAGGCGCCAATATAAAATTCTGTACTCATCTTTTCTTTCCCACCAATAATAAAATAAGCGAGTACTATTCCGTACACCGGCTCTAAATTAGTAGTTAACATCACCGTATAAGGGGTCAATTTTCGCATTACTCCTACTGACGCTGTAAAAGCATAAGCGGTACAGACTGAAGCTAAAATAAAAAGCCAAACCCAATTAGTAACCGATAGCACAAAAAAGTCTTTTGTAAATTTTCCTTGGACAATAAAATAAAGCGATATGAAGAAAAATCCGGAAAGAAATTCATAAAAAGTGATTACTGATGGATCTTGTTTTGCTATTAATTTCCCATTCATTAAAGTAAATAAAACCCCTAAAATAATGGAGGCCAAAGCAAAAAATACGCCGTTAATATAACCGCTTTCAACTTGAAGGATTAGTGACAAACCCGCTATGATAATTAAACCAAAGAATACTTCGTACCAAAGTACTTTTCGCCCATAAAAAATAGGCTCTAGCAAAGACGCAAAAAAAGCACCTAATGAAAATACCGAAAGTGTAATCGAGACATTCGAAATATGAATCGCTTGAAAAAAGAAAATCCAGTGCAACGCAATCAACAATCCAACAAATACTAATTGGAATAAATCACGAACGGAAATGCGAAAAGACTTTTTCTTGGCCACTAAAAACAATCCAATAAAACCACTAGCGATGAGCATTCGATACCAAACCAAATCATCTGCAGGAATCGTAATTAATGCGCCTAAAATGGCCGTAAATCCCCAAATAAATACAATTAAATGCAGATTGAGATAGCTTTTAATATTATCGTTTTGCATGTCGTAATAAATAATACGCTAGAATTCCAAAAAGTAAATTAGGAGTCCAAACTGCAATGAGTGGAGAAAAGCTAGTTTTTTCGGCGAAGACACCAAAAATTTTATCTAAAAACACAAAAGAAAAGGCCACGGCAATTCCGATAGCTAAATTCATTCCCATTCCGCCTCTACGTTTCATGGCCGAAACCGAAACAGCAATAATCGTTAAAATAAATGCCGAAATTGGAATACTGAATTTTTTATAAAAGACAACCAAATAAATATTGATATTGGAAGAACCTCTTTTCTTTTCTTTGTTGATAAAATCATACAGCTTACCCAAAGGAAGTGTTTCAGCTATATAGACCACCGGAGCTAAATCTTCCAAATCAAATTTGAATTTCATTTTTTTCTCAGGTACTTTTTCAATCTTATCGCCCATAGGACCGACAGTTCGTTTGGTATATTCAAAAAGTGTATAATTTTTTTCTTTCGGATTCCATTGAATTCGAGCCGCGGTAATCTTGTAGGTTAACTTTTCTTTTTCGAAGTTTTCCAACGAAAAATTATAAGCCGTTTTGGTTTCGGTATTAAAACTGTTTACATAAATAAATTCAGTATCGCTAATTTGTCTGTAGACATCTGTATTATCGCCTTGCATCAGTTGTTGACCACCTGTTCGTAAATAGGTATACCTGAAATTATTGAATCCTTCACTCGCTATTGGAACCAAATAAAACCCCATTAACAAAACCACTACTGAAATGATAGAAGCGCCAATTATAAAAGGACGCATAAAGCGGGTGAATGAAATCCCCGAGCTTAGAATGGCAATGATTTCTGTATTATTGGCCAATTTTGAAGTAAACCAAATCACCGATAAAAATAGAAATATCGGAAAAAGCATGTTGGTAAAATAAATGGTAAAATTGAAATAATAGACCAATATTTTATTTAAAGGCACCTGATTTTTAATCATCATATTCACCTTTTCAGAAACGTCAACAACAATTCCGATGGGAACAAATAACAAAAGCATCACGGTAAAAGTGACCAAGTAGCGCTTTAAGATGTATTTATCTAGTATTGTTAATTTGTTCATGAGAAAAAATTATAATCGTTGGCTCATATTTTTCACCATCATTTCTTTCCAAGGTCTAAAATCACCCGCTAAGATATGTTTTCTAGCTTCACGAACCAACCACATATAAAATCCTAAATTGTGAATGGTAGCAATTTGTTTTCCAAGAAATTCATTGGCAGCAAAAAGGTGACGCAAATAGGCTTTGGTATATTCCGTATCAACGAAGGTTATTCCCATTTCGTCGATAGGTGAAAAATCAGCTTCCCACTTTTTATTTTTGATATTGATCGTTCCATTAGCTGTAAACAACATTCCGTTTCTAGCGTTACGAGTTGGCATGACACAATCAAACATGTCAATTCCAAGGGCGATATTTTCTAAAATATTAATTGGTGTTCCCACTCCCATCAAATAACGGGGTTTGTCTTCAGGAAGTATTTCACAAACTACTTCCGTCATGGCATACATTTCTTCAGCAGGTTCTCCAACGGATAGTCCACCAATAGCATTTCCTTGCTGACCAGAATTAGCAATATATTCAGCCGATTGTCTTCGTAAATCTTTGTAGGTACTTCCTTGAACAATTGGGAAAAAAGTTTGTTCGTATCCGTATTTAAATGGTAAGTTATCCAAATGATTGATACATCGATCCAACCAGCGGTGGGTCATGTGCATCGAACGTTTAGCATAATTATAATCGCATGGATAAGGTGTACATTCATCAAAAGCCATGATGATATCGGCTCCAATAGTACGTTGAATTTCCATCACATTTTCAGGCGTGAAAAAATGATAGGATCCGTCAATATGCGATTTGAATTTAACGCCTTCTTCTTTAATCTTTCGATTAGCCGAAAGCGAATACACTTGGTATCCACCTGAATCGGTCAAAATATTACGATCCCAATTCATGAATTTATGCAAGCCTCCCGCTTTTTCTAAAATCTCGGTTTGCGGACGTAAATACAAATGATAGGTGTTTCCTAAAATAATATCTGGGTTGATGTCATTTTTCAATTCGCGTTGGTGTACTCCTTTTACCGAAGCTACTGTCCCAACAGGCATAAAAATAGGGGTTTCAATCACACCGTGATCGGTAGTTATACTTCCGGCTCTCGCTTTCGATTGGGAATCTTTTTGTAATAAATCAAACTTCATATTGGCTTTTTTCAGTCGGCAAAGATAGGCTAATTTGAATCCTTTTTAAAAAATTTTCCCAAATTGAATTTATAAAACCATTCAAACACTTATTTTTGCGCTATGGCAAGAAAAAATACAGACAAAGTTGTCTTTCATCAAATAAAAGTCCTTGATGCTGGTGCAAAAGGCGTATCGGTAGCAAAAGCCCCCGACGGTAAAGTAATTTTTATCCCAAATGTAGTTCCTGGAGACGTAGTTGATGTGCAAACTTTCAAGAAACGCAAGGCGTTTTACGAAGGAAAAGCAGTGAAATTTCACGAATTTTCAGAACATCGAATCGAACCGATTTGCGAACATTTTGGAGTTTGTGGCGGTTGTAAATGGCAAAACATGAAGTACAGCCAACAATTGTTTTACAAACAAAACGAAGTAAAAAACCATTTGCAACGCATCGGAAAAATTGAACTTCCTGAATTCGAACCGATATTGGGTTCTGAAAAACAATTTTTCTACAGAAACAAAATGGAGTTTTCGTTTTCGAATAGCCGTTGGTTAACCGAAAAAGAAATCGAAAGTACCGAAGATTTAGGTAATAGAAATGCATTAGGATTTCACATTCCAAAAATGTGGGATAAAATCTTGGACATCAACAAATGCCATTTACAAGAAGATCCTTCAAATGCAATTCGTAATGAAATTAGAGCTTTCGCCAATGCCAATGGATTGACTTTCTTCAACCCAAGAGCACACGAAGGTCTATTGCGTACGTTAATGTTGCGTACCGCTTCGACTGGAGAAATCATGGTATTGATTCAGTTTTTTGAAGACGATAAAGCCAATAGAGAATTGATTTTAGATCACATCTACGACAAATTTCCTCAAATTACTTCCCTACAATTTGTGGTTAACAATAAGGCGAACGATACTTTATACGATACTAACATTCAACTATACAAAGGTCGCGATTACATTTTGGAAGAAATGGAAGGGTTGAAATTTAGTATCAACGCCAAATCTTTTTACCAAACTAATTCGGATCAAGCCTACGAATTGTACAAAATAACCCGCGATTTTGCTGGACTTACAGGAGCTGAAACCGTATACGATTTATACACAGGAACAGGAACAATCGCGCAGTTTGTATCCAAAAAAGCTAAAAAAGTAATTGGTGTAGAAAGCGTTCCTGAAGCCATTTCAGATGCGAAAACCAATGCTAAACGCAACGAGATTACTAATTGCGAATTCTTTGTTGGAGATATGAAGGTCGTTTTTAACGAAAGTTTCATAGCGCAACACGGTAAACCGGATGTAATTATAACCGACCCACCAAGAGATGGAATGCACAAAGATGTAATTGAACAAATTCTAAAAATTGAACCTCAAAAAGTAGTCTATGTGAGTTGTAACTCGGCTACACAGGCACGAGATTTGGCATTAATGGATGAAAAATACAAGGTAACTCGAGTGCGCCCAGTGGATATGTTTCCGCAAACGCATCATGTTGAAAATGTTGTACTTTTGGAGAAACGCTAAACCAATGAAAAAAGGTATTCTTTTAGTTGTAGTCCTAGTATCCGTCTTATTCTCTAGTTGTGAGAAAGATGATATATGTGATGCTAATACAATTACCACTCCCCGATTGGTTCTTAGTTTTTATGACATCAACAACCCAAGCATTTTAAAGAATGTGAACCAGTTAAAAGTAGTGGGAGAAGGAATGACAGAAGGGATTGTGTTTAGCCCAACAGCTATTGGTGATTCAAAATATGTCACTAATGCGAGTACCATTTCTCTTCCATTAAAAGTAGATCAAGATGTGAGCACGTATACTTTAATTTTCAATTCAGGGAATTCAAATCCAGCTCTGGTTTTTACCGATAAAATCCAAATCAATTATAGCCGTATCAACTCATTTGTTTCCAGAGCTTGTGGCTTTAAAACCAACTTCAGTTTACGCCCTATTAATCCCATAACGCACACCGCTGTTCCATCAACAAGCGGGAAATGGATCCAATATATTTCAGTAGAAAAAACAACCATAGACAATGAAAATGAAACACATCTTAAACTTTTCTTTTAGTCTTTGTTTTTTGCTGATGTTGACATTGGCACAAGCTCAAGAAAAACCAACTGTAAAATCCGATTCTTTGCAAATTGCGGATAGTATTCCTGTAAAAAAAGACCGTTACGGACTTCGAGTTGGAGTTGATCTTTTCAAATTTACGCGAGGTTTTTATGATAAAAACTACAAAGGGATTGAACTTACAGCTGATTTTAGATGGAATAAAAAATACTATTTAGCTGCCGAACTTGGAAACGAAAATAAAACCACTGAAGACGACCGCTTAACTTCAAACAGCAAAGGGTCGTATCTAAAAGCCGGATTTGATTATAATATGTATGAAAATTGGCTGGACATGGAAAACATTATTTCAATTGGTTTACGTTATGGTTTTAGCAGCTTTAGTCAAGAATTAAATAGCTACAAAATTTACAATCCTAATCCCTATTGGGGAGAATTAGCTGCTATTCCTGCCAACCAAGAATTCAATGGATTAAGCGCCAGTTGGATTGAAGTGGTTACTGGGATGAAAGCCAAAATGTTCAACAATGTTTTTGTTGGGTTTAGTGTGCAGTTAAAAACCTTGGTAACCAATAAAAAACCAGAAGGTTTTGATAATTTATATATCCCTGGTTTCAACAGAACGTACAATGGAAGTTTTGGTATTGGTTTTAATTATAGTGTGACCTATTTTATTCCACTGTATAAAAAGAAAGTGATTATAAAATAATCGAATTAAAGTAGAATATTCAGCTTGAATGTGATTTGATAGTTGCTATACAAAGCTCTTTTAAAACGTCTAAGTCAATATCAATTAATCGATTAACATAAATACAGGCTTTACCCATTTTAAATTTTCCTAATTTATTTAATAAGTCCAAATTGTTTTGGTTGGGAGTATATACATAAAGTGAAAATTCTTTTTTTCTTGGCGAAAAACCAATTAGTAAACAATCTCCTTCGTGTCCACTAGCATATTTGTAATGATAGCTCCCAAAACCAATAATTGTTGGTCCCCACATTTTGGGTTCAAACCCTGACCATTTTTTCATTAATTCAATTAGTTGTAAACTATCTTGTTTCTTTTCTTCGCTGTCAACAAATGAATTTATGAAATCAACTACCTCGATTTCTGTCACTTTAGTCTTGTTTTCTTTCCCCATAAAGAACTGATTAAAATAGTGCCTTTTTCGAAAGCGAATACATTACAATTCTTTTATCCCTTTTATAAACAGCCAAGACATGAATAATTTTTCACCGTCCCTGGTTTTTACTGCTTGGAATTTTGGCGATAAAATAGTTCCCACAACAAAAGCGGTAAAAGGAACAAACAAACCAGTCAGGTTCGTGTATTTGAAAATCAAAAATCGAAAAGAGATAAACAAGATAGCAAAACAACCCAATTGGTATAAAAACGCTCTTAATTGTAATTTAGTCATAGTTGAATGATTTATTCTTTATCGGCAACTTGAAACTTGGTGCGTTTGCTGCCTTCATACATTTCGTATTTCACTAAACGGGCTTCTAAACTGGCATTGAACAATTTGATCTTGCGGGACGGTTTCAATCCTACAAACTTCAAGGCTTCTAAATTAGCCGTTATAAACCAAGCATTCGTTCCTGGATAACCCTTTTTTAAAGTATCTCCAATATTTTTATAAAACTCTTCCATATGAATATCCAATCGTTCATCATACGGCGGATTGAAAACCATATGCAGTTTTCCTTGCGATTGCTTTTCGGTATCAAAAAAGTTATCTTCAGCAATGGTTACATAATCTTCCAAGTTGGCATTGCGAATATTATCTTTGGCTTTACTCACAGCACTTGGCGCCTTGTCGTACCCTTTAATGGTGTAATGAAATTCTCTTACTTTCTTCATCAAACTGTTGACGATTTGGTCAAACAAATCATTGTCCCAATCGTTCCATTTTTCGAAAGCAAATTCTTTACGATTGATATTGGCTGGAATAGCACACGCAATCATAGCGGCTTCTGCCAAAAAAGTACCGGAGCCACACATAGGATCTAAGAAATCACTTTGTCCTTCCCAACCCGAAAGCAATAAAATTCCGGCAGCCAAAACTTCGTTAATGGGAGCAATATTCGTAGCGGTTCGGTACCCACGTTGGTGCAATGAATTTCCCGAAGTATCCAAAGCAACTGAGACTTGGTCTTTGCCAATGTGAATATTGATGCGCAAATCAGGGTAGGCTTTATCGATGCTTGGACGTTGTCCTGTTCGTTCTCTAAATTGATCTACAATAGCATCCTTACATTTTTGAGAAACAAATTCAGAATGGTTAAAGTGATCTGAATGAACCGTAGCATCAATTACAAAAGTCTGATTGGCATTTAAATATTTTGACCAGTTGATTCCTGCAATTCCTTTATACAAAGCATTTTCATTATTGGCTCTAAAAGTATAAATCGGTTTTAAAATTTTCAAAGCCGTACGCAACGACAAATTGGCTTTGTACATAAATCCTTTGTCACCTTTAAAACTGACCATTCGAATGCCTTGCTCTACATCTTGTGCGCCTAAATCTCTTAATTCTTTGGCTAGTATCTCTTCAAAACCAAAAAAGGTTTTGGCAATCATTTTAAAATTTTCTTCCATTTTTTCTTTTCAATTCAACTGCTATTGCTATGTTTTGGATGTAGCAGTACCTAAAAAATCTATTACCCAAATTATGAATCCAAATAATAGGATTATTTTGTGCAAAAATACACTAAATTTGCTCACTTGAATTAATAGAAAAAGAATAAATGTCTGAAGATGCTAAACCAGCTACATTAGCTACGCAAAAGCCCACTCAAAACTGGTTTGCTTCCTGGTTTGATACTCCTTATTACCATATTTTATACAAAGAACGCAATTACCGTGAAGCGCAAATTTTCATGGATAATTTGACACATTACCTTAATCTTCCTGAGAAAGCCAAAGTCTTGGACTTAGCTTGTGGAAAAGGACGTCATGCGATCTATTTGAACCAATTGGGTTTTGAGGTAATTGGTGCTGATTTGTCTGAAAACAGTATTGCCGAAGCTAGTAAAAATAGCAACAGTAGTTTGCAGTTTCAAGTGCATGATATGCGCGAAAAATTCGACGATCAATTTGACGCTATTTTCAATTTGTTTACCAGTTTTGGTTATTTCGAAAATGATGCCGACAATTTGAAAACACTGATTGCCATCAAAGAAAGCTTAACCGAACATGGTTTTGCAGTGATCGATTTTATGAACGTCAATCAAGTCATTGCTAATTTAGTTCCTGAAGAAACTAAAACCGTTGAAGGAATAGATTTCCATATTCAACGTTATGTAAAAGACGGTCATATTTACAAAGAAATTAGTTTTGAAGACAAAGGAGAATCCTACCATTTTACCGAAAAAGTACAAGCTTTGACTTTGCAAGATTTTCAAACCATGATGGAAGAAGCGGGTATCTATTTATTGGATATCTTTGGGGATTATAAATTGAAAAAATTCCATAAAACGGAAAGCGAACGATTAATCATGATTTTTAAATAATGAATTATCTTTTACCCCTACTTTCGGTATTGATCGGTTACATTTTTGCTTTGGTAATCCAACCCAAAGACAAAGTGAAACTCAAATTACTTTTGGCATTTAGCGGTTCCTTTTTACTGTCGCTGACAGTAATTCATTTGCTTCCCGAAATCTATGAAAGTAATAATAGCCGAATTGGATTATTTATTATGGTGGGGATTTTGTTCCAAATTATCTTGGAATATTTCTCACAAGGCGCTGAACACGGTCATGTTCACGGACATTCCAAAATGGAACACATTCCATGGTTGTTGTTTATCAGTTTGTGTATTCATGCTTTGGCAGAAGGATTTCCAGTGGGTCATCATCATGATTTGGCTATGGGAATTGCCATTCACCACCTACCGATCGCGATTATTTTAACAACCTTTTTTATCAATGCTAATCTGAATAAAAAAGCGATATTTCTGTTCATGATTACTTTTGCTATCATGACACCATTAGGAACAATTCTATCGGATTATTTGCCATTATTAAATGTCTATTATAACGAAATTACCGCCATAGTTATTGGAATTTTATTTCATATCTCCTCAACAATTATCTTTGAAAGTAGCGAAGGACATAAGTTCAATATCGCCAAAATATCAATGATCGTATTGGGATTTGCCTTGGCATATTTTATATAACTTAAAACAAAACAACATGGGACTATTTTCTGCATTACTAGGAAACGCTGGAGCCGTAGATCAAGAAAGTTTAATCAAAGAATACGGCAAACTTCTTATTGAGGGAGAATCAATCGAATTGGGTTTCAAATTAATTCGAGATACCTTTATATTTACTTCAAAACGATTAATCTTGGTTGAAAAACAAGGGTTAACAGGAAGTAAAATTGAGTACAAATCCATAATCTACAAAAGTATTTCTAGATTCAGCATCGAAACAGCTGGAACATTCGACTTAGAAGCCGAACTCAAAATTTGGGTTTCAAGCGAAGTCAATCCAAGTATAGTAAAACAATTTAATAAGTCAGTAAATGTATACGATGTTCAAAATGTCTTAGCATTTCATGTTTTAAAATAAATCTCTAATTTATTTATGACTTTTACCAAAACCACCGAACAATCCTCAAAATACGAGCATTTAGAAAAAATGTCAGTAGCCGAATTATTGACTAACATCAATAACGAAGACAAAACGGTTCCATTGGCTGTTGAAAAAGCGTTGCCACAAATTGAAATAGTAGTTGCTCAAATTGTAGCCAAAATGAAATTAGGAGGTCGTTTATTCTATATAGGCGCCGGAACTTCTGGACGATTGGGAATTGTAGATGCGTCAGAATGCCCGCCTACTTTTGGTGTTCCTTTTGACTTGGTCAACGGAATCATTGCTGGAGGTGATACAGCGATTCGACGTGCGGTTGAAAATGCCGAAGACAATGCAACTCAAGCTTGGATTGATTTACAAGAACAGAATATAAACGCTAATGATGTGGTTATCGGAATTGCTGCTTCGGGGACAACACCTTACGTTATTGGAGGTTTGCAAGCTTGTAATGAAAATAATATAATTACTGGAAGTATTTCTTGCAATGCAGGAAGTCCGCTTTCGCAAACAGCCCAATTTCCAATCGAAGTGATTGTTGGTCCTGAGTTTGTTACTGGAAGTTCCCGAATGAAAGCGGGAACAGCTCAGAAATTAGTATTGAATATGATTTCTACCGCGACCATGATTCAGCTAGGAAAAGTCAAAGGCAATAAAATGGTGGACATGCAATTGAGCAATGCTAAATTAGTTGATCGTGGTGTGAAAATGATCATGAGCGAAATTCCTGTTTCGTACGAAGAAGGAAGTCAGTTATTAAGCCAAATGGGCAGTGTGCGAAAAGCAGTAGACTTTTTCAACGCTCAAAAAAAATAAATTATGGCAACCAACAAAGACCTTTTGGCGAAAGCCTTTAAATACCTATCCGGAGCTTTGCCTTTATTATTCATGGGGCCAGCTGTGATTCATAATGCATTTATGAATCAAAAAAACAATTGGCATTATTTGGTATTGGCTATTGGAATCGGATTAAGTGTTTTTGGGGTATATTGCCTGTTTGTTGGATTGAAAACGATAATGAAAAGTTTATTCAACGACTAATGGAAAACTTAATCAACATCCAAAAAACTTTTGAAAAAGTAGTTACTATTAATGGCCGAATCAATCACCGTGAATTTGAAGATTGTATTTTCAAAAACTGTGACTTTTCAAATTCTGATTTGAGTAACAATACCTTTATGGATTGCGAATTCATTGACTGTAATTTGTCTATGGTTAGTTTTGTTGGAACAAGTTTAAAAACTGTTCATTTTAAAAATTGCAAATTATTAGGGATCCATTTTAATGCGTGTACCGATTTTTTATTCCAAGTGAGTTTTCAAGACTGTACTTTGGATTATGCTTCTTTTGCCAATAAAAAAATGCCAAAAACTAATTTCGCTTCTTGTTCCATGAAAGAAACAGGTTTCATTGGTACCCAATTAAATAATACGGTTTTTGACAATTGCAATTTAGACAATGCTATTTTTAACGATACACAATTGGCTGGTGCCGACTTTAGGACTGCATACAACTACAAAATTGATCCCGAATACAATCCGATGAAAAAAGCAAAATTTTCAGCTCAAGGTATCGTGGGACTTTTGGACAAATACGATATTAAAATAGATTAAATGAAAAATACCATCGCACTACTTTGCTTGTTATTACTTGCTTCTTGCTATTCTACCGAACACAATTGCAAAGACTTCAAAACTGGAAAATTCAAATTTGAACATGAAATTAATGGTGTCAAAAAAGTAACTTTTTTTGAACGCAATGACAGTATTGAAATCGAAACTTTTGAAGGAAAAACAGATACGGCAACAGTTCGTTGGATTAGTGATTGCGAATATGTAATCCAAAAGAAACATCCGAAAACCAACCAAGAAAAAAGTGCAATTAGCATGAAGATTTTGACCACTTCAAAAAATTCCTATACCTTTGAATTCGGAATGGTTGGTGTAGACAGCAAACAGCGCGGAACTGTAACCAAGATTGGAGAAATCAACACCAAATAAACACAACACTTAACTCAATAAAATGGAAGTATTTTTAAATCCAGACGCTTGGATTGCGCTAGTAACCTTAACGTTTTTAGAAATTGTTTTAGGAATTGACAATATCATTTTTATTTCAATTGCCACCGGTAAATTACCCGCTGAAAAACGCAAAAAAGCAACCAAGTTAGGAATGTTCCTTGCCATGTTCATGCGTATCGCGCTTTTGTTTGGAATCAATTTGTTAATCCAAATGAAAGAACCTTGGTTCCATATTGATTTGAGTTGGTTCTCTGCTGGAATTACAGGTCAAAGTATCATTTTATTGCTAGGTGGTTTGTTCTTAATTTACAAAAGCACGAATGAAATCCGTGAAAAAGTAGATGAGAAAGGACATGAAGAAAAAGAAATGAAAGAAGCAGCCACTAAATCATTTCAGAATGTCATTTTACAAATCATAATGATTGATTTGGTTTTCTCTTTTGACAGTATCTTAACTGCAGTGGGTATGACTAATGGTGTTGAAGGAGCCATTTATATCATGATTACCGCCGTAATTATTTCAGTTTTTATCATGATGCAATTTGCAGTTCCGGTAGGTAATTTTGTGAATAAACATCCATCGATTCAAATTTTAGGACTAGCTTTCTTGATCCTAATTGGGATGATGCTATTAACTGAAAGTGCCCATTTATCCAATGCTTTAATTTTTGGAAGTCACGTAACACCGCTACCAAAAGGTTATTTGTATTTTGCCATTACCTTCTCTTTAGTAGTAGAGATGATCAACATGAAAATCAAGAAAAAATAATTTCTTTATAACCATAAAAAAAGCTCCTTTTCAGGAGCTTTTTTTTATTCTAAACTTAGCGTTATTTGACCATCATCATTAGTATCGGTAGGAATTTCCTCCAATTCTATTTCATCTGAAGCAATAACTTCTTCCACCTCTTCTTCTGGCTCTTCAAAAGGTAACGATTCTAATAAATTGACTTGTTTTAACTTATCTGTTGTCAATTGATTTCCAATTGCTTTAATCCCTTTGATAGCAATGAATTGTTCCAAATCAATAGTTTGATTCTCTTTTTGAACCCCTTTCACTTTAGTAAAAACAATTTCGGCTACCGGTCGCCAATCAGTCGAAACAATTTCCAACTGCGACTTCTCGTGTTCCGTAATAAAGAGTTCTTCTTTATTTTCATTCTCTACTAAGAAACGTTTAACAAAATAGCGTTCTTTTTCTCCATCATAATAAATCGTCGAAATGGGTTTCTTTGGATTCCATTTTTCCAAGACGATCATATCTTCGTCAAAATGTGTGGTCAACTCTGGAATAATCGTTTTCAGCTTTCCTGTTTGATTGATCACTAATAAACGATCGTTCGGTTTGAATTCCCCTAATAATTCGCCACGACCATCTACATTCAATCGCTGTACCGTATCGTCAAACCATACTTTTCTTGGACGCAAAGTCGAAATTCCTTTCTCCTTTAATTCAATTTTTTTGATTGGGTATTTCGAAACGGTATTTCCTCTGGAAGCACGACCTTTAATTGCAATGTCAGAAAAATCAACATCCCATTTCAACTTCTTAACACTACCCACCTGACGCAATAAAATAGTCACAACTTCAGCTTCTCCATTTGGATTGGCTGAAAAATACAAGACCATCGAACCTGCATTTTCTTGTGTTAAATCATAGAATTTATCACGAGTTACTCCCGAAACATTGAAACGCTTAATAAAGGTAGATCCATTCTTACCATCGCGATAGATCATATTGTAAATGGTACGTTTGTCGTTTTTGTCAAAGACCGCAATATGAATAATGTCTTTGCCAATGAATTTCTTTTCGTCCACTTTAGTGATCATCATTTTTCCATCGCGAAGAAAAACAATCACATCATCAATATCCGAACAATCGGCAACATATTCGTCTTTTTTAAGTCCAGTTCCTAAGAAACCTTCCTCTCGGTTGACATATAATTTGGTATTACGCAACACCACTTTAGTGGCCTCAATGGTATCAAAACTACGCAACTCGGTTTGGCGTTCACGTCCTTTACCGTATTTGTCTTTTAGTTTTTGGAAAAAGTCAATGGTAAAATCAATGATGTTGTCCAAATGGTGTTTTACTTCTTCCATTTCGGCTTCCAACTTCGCGATAGCATCATCCGCTTTATCCGAGTCGAAACGCGTAATACGGATCATTGGAATTTGCGTTAATTTTTGCAAATCATCATCATTGGTTTCCCGTACAAATGATTTTTTAAACGGCTCAAATCGGTCGTACATGTATTTGTACAATGATTCTCTGTCTCCGTACAATTTGAAATCAATGTACATTTCTTCGCGAATGAAGATTTTCTCCAAAGTAGCAAAATGCCATTTATTTTCCAATTCGTCCAATTGGATTTCCAATTCCCGTTTCAACAAATCTACCGTGCGATGCGTAGAGATTTTTAACATTTCGGAAACACCAATAAACAACGGTTTGTTATCTTCAATTACACAACCCAAAGGTGCTACCGAAGATTCGCAAGCGGTAAATGCATACAATGCGTCTATCATTTTATCTGGCGAAACTCCTGGCGGAAGGTGAATCAAGATTTCTACCTCAGCTGCGGTATTGTCTTCAATTTTCTTGATTTTGATTTTCCCCTTTTCATTGGCTTTCAAAATACTATCAATCAAAGTCGAAGTATTCGTTGAAAACGGAATTTGAGTAATCACCAAAGTTTGTTTGTCTAATTGAGCAATTTTGGCACGAACACGAACACGTCCGCCACGCAAACCATCATTGTAATTAGACACATCGGCTATACCTGCCGTAGGGAAATCGGGATATAAGGTAAATGATTTGCCCTTCAAAACTTTGATTGAGCAATCAATTAATTCATTGAAATTATGAGGTAAAATTTTGGTCGAAAGACCTACCGCGATTCCTTCTGCACCTTGCGCAAGCAATAACGGGAATTTTACAGGAAGATTAATAGGTTCAGCTCTACGACCATCGTAAGACATGCCCCATTGGGTAATTTTAGGCGAATATAAAATATCGTGTCCTAACTTACTGATTCGGGCTTCGATATAACGAGAAGCGGCAGCACTATCTCCCGTGAGAATGTTACCCCAGTTTCCTTGCATATCGATGATCAAATCTTTTTGACCAATTTGCACCATGGCATCACCAATACTTGCATCACCGTGAGGGTGGTACTGCATAGTATGTCCAACAATATTAGCCACTTTGTTATAACGTCCATCATCCAACTCTTTCATGGAATGCATGATACGACGTTGCACCGGTTTAAATCCGTCTTCAATAGCCGGAACAGCACGTTCCAAAATCACATACGAAGCATAGTCCAAAAACCAGTCTTTGTACATTCCGGTTACTTTGGTAATCGTGTCTTCGGGGTTTTCATTATTTTCATAAAAATGGTTCCCACCAAAAGCAACGATGTCGTCAAAACCTTCTTCGTTTTCGTTGGCTGTTACCTCCAAAGATTCGTTGTTCTCGTCTTCGTTAGGAATGATGTTATCTTCTTCTTCTTCGTCTTTCATTTATGCTGAATTATTTTCAGTATTCTTTTATTTTTCTACTACGTCCAATTCCACCTTCAAATTATTGATGATGAACGTTTGACGATCCGGTGTATTTTTACCCATATAAAACTCCAATAGAGTTTCAATTGAAGTCGCTTTATCAAGCATAACAGGATCCAAGCGAATATCGGCACCAATAAAGTGCTTGAACTCGTCTGGCGAAATTTCTCCCAATCCTTTGAATCGGGTAATTTCTGGTTTTGGTTTTAATTTTTCAATGGCGTTCACACGCTCTTCGTCGCTATAACAATAAATGGTTTCTTTCTTGTTACGCACACGGAACAGAGGCGTTTGCAAAATATACAAATGGCCGTCTTTGATTAATTCTGGGAAAAATTGCAAGAAAAACGTAATCAACAACAAACGAATGTGCATTCCATCGACATCAGCATCGGTAGCGATGACAATATTGTTGTAACGCAAATCTTCCATGGATTCTTCGATATCCAAAGCGGCTTGCAATAAATTAAATTCTTCGTTTTCGTACACAATTTTCTTGGTCATTCCATACGAATTCAAAGGCTTACCACGCAAACTAAAAACCGCTTGTGTATTCACATCACGTGATTTCGTTATCGAACCTGAAGCCGAGTCTCCCTCAGTAATAAACAAGGTGCTTTCTAAATAACGTGGGTTTTTAATATCGGGCAAATGCACACGACAGTCACGCAATTTCTTATTGTGTAAACTCGATTTTTTAGCACGGTCTTTGGCTAATTTTCGAATGCCTGATAATTCTTTACGCTCTCTTTCAGCTTGCAATATCTTACGCAATAACAAATCGGCAACTTCCGGATTTTTATGCAAGAAGTTGTCTAGTTTGGTCGTAATAAAATCGTGAACGAAAGTTCTCACGGTTGGCCCATTTGGACCAATATCAGTCGAACCTAATTTAGTTTTAGTCTGACTTTCAAAAACAGGCTCTTCAACTTTGATCGATACTGCCGAAACAATTGATTTTCGGATATCAGAAGCCTCAAAACCTTTGTTATAATAATCTCTTATGGTTTTTACCACTGCTTCTCTAAAGGCATTCAAATGCGTTCCTCCTTGAGTGGTATTTTGTCCGTTAACAAACGAGTGGTATTCTTCCGAATATTGTGATTTACTGTGCGTTAAGGCAATTTCAATATCCTCTCCAATCAAATGAATGATAGGATAAACCGAATCTTCTTCGGTAATGGTTTCTTCTAACAAATCCTTCAATCCGTTATCCGAATAGTATTTTTCGCCGTTGTAGTAAATGGTTAAACCTGTGTTGAGGTAACAATAGTTCTTCAACATTTTTACCACATACTCGTTACGGTATTTGTAGTTTTTAAAAATCTGCTCATCCGCAATAAAAGCTACTTTCGTTCCTTTACGTTTGGTGGATTCTTGTACTTCTTCTTCCAAAACCAAATTTCCTGCCGAGAACTCTGCTGCCTTTTGTTGGTTATCACGAACAGATTCCACACGAAAATAATTGGATAAGGCATTCACCGCTTTGGTACCTACCCCATTCAACCCTACCGATTTCTTGAAAGCTTTGGAATCGTATTTCCCTCCAGTATTCATTTTGGAAACCACATCAACTACTTTACCCAATGGAATTCCACGACCGTAATCGCGAACGGTAACCATTTTGTCTTTGATAGTAACCTCTATTGTTTTCCCAGCACCCATGACAAACTCATCGATGCAATTGTCAAGTACTTCCTTGAGCAAGATGTAAATACCATCGTCTGGCGAAGAACCGTCGCCCAGTTTTCCAATGTACATTCCGGGACGCATACGGATGTGTTCCTTCCAGTCGAGCGAACGAATATTATCTTCGTTGTATTGATTTTGTTCGGACATTTTAAAAAGTATCGATTTGGTGCTAATGTAAGCTAATTTGACAAAATGTAAAAGAGCCCCAAGTCAAAGTTATTAAGAATGATATTGACAAAAAAAGTGCGATTGACGAGGTGCGATTTACGAATTGGGGATAAAAAAACCGCTAAATTACTTTAGCGGTTTTTTTTTGTTTCTAATCCTATTTTGAATGAATTACACATTAAATCTAAAGTGCATTACATCGCCGTCTTTTACAACGTATTCTTTTCCTTCTACTTTGAATTTACCTGCTTCTTTACATTTTGCTTCCGAACCATAGTGAATGAAATCTTCGTATGAAATAACCTCAGCACGAATAAATCCTTTTTCAAAATCGGTATGAATCACTCCGGCAGCTTGTGGCGCCGTAGCTCCAATGTTAATGGTCCAAGCACGTACTTCTTTCACACCTGCCGTAAAATAGGTTTGTTGTTTCAATAATTTGTAGGCTGCGCGAATTAAAACCGAAGCTCCTGGCTCTGTCAATCCCATATCTTCTAAGAAAACTTGACGCTCTTCGTAGCTTTCTAATTCGTTAATATCAGCTTCAGCTCCTACAGAAAGGATAATTACTTCCGCATCCTCGTCTTTTACTAATTCACGAACTTGATCCACGTATTTATTTCCGTTTACCGCTGAATTTTCATCTACATTACATACATACAAAACCGGTTTGTTGGTAATCAATTGGAAACTTTCCATCAATACTTCCTCATCTTGACTAGCAGGAACAACGGTTCTTGCCGATTTTGCTTGTAATAAGGCTTCGCGAATTCTATTTAACAACGATTGCTCAGCTTGCGCTTCTTTATTTCCTGTTTTAGCCGCACGATTTACTTTTTCCAAACGTTTTTCAACGGTTTCTAAATCTTTCAACTGCAATTCGATATCGATCGTTTCTTTGTCACGAATTGGGTTTACATTCCCATCAACGTGTACAATATTATCATTGTCAAAACAACGCAATACATGAATGATCGCGTTACATTCTCTAATATTTCCTAAGAATTGATTTCCTAAACCTTCACCTTTGCTGGCTCCTTTTACCAATCCGGCAATATCAACAATATCTACCGTTGCCATTTGCACACGTTCTGGTTTAACTAGTTCTTCTAGCTTTGCCATTCTTGAATCGGGTACATTGACCACACCAATATTGGGTTCAATAGTACAAAATGGAAAATTCGCACTTTGCGCTTTGGCGTTAGACAAACAATTAAACAACGTTGATTTCCCTACATTTGGTAATCCTACAATTCCTGCTTTCATGATAATTTTATTTTCGAAAAGTGGTCAATCACCACCAAAATTTGCAATTCCTTTAATAAAGTGTGCAAATATAGAATTAAAAAAAGGTTCGTTAAACAAAAACGTTGAATTCTTGCATTCTTTGTAAAATTCGCACCTATATCCGATAAACGTTAATTAATTCTTAAATAATTAGTACATTGCACCCGATTTAAACCAAATAAAAACCAAACCAAATTTATTTATGAAAAAGTACAGCTTACTTTTATTGTTATTTAATTTGACTTGTCTTTTTGCTCAGGAAAAAACAACTTCTGAAGCACAAGAATTAAAAGAAGTTCAAATTGTAGGTTCAAGAAATACAAAACGAACAGTAGTAAATTCTGCTGTACCTATTGACGTAATCAACGTTAAAGACGTGACCACTCAAAGTGGAAAATTAGAAATCAACGAATTATTACAATACGTTGCTCCTTCATTTAATGCCAACAAACAATCGGGTTCTGATGGAGCCGATCACGTAGATCCTGCTTCTTTAAGAGGTATGGGACCTGACCAAACTTTAGTTTTAATTAATGGTAAAAGAAGACACCAATCGTCTTTGATCAATTTATTTGGAACAAAAGGTCGTGGAAATACTGGGACTGATTTAAATGCTATTCCTGCATCTGCAATCAAAAGAATTGAAATCTTAAGAGACGGTGCTGCTGCACAATACGGTTCAGATGCTATTGCTGGGGTAATTAATATTGTTTTAAACGACAATATTAACCAAGTAACCGGAGCGGTAACCTACGGAGCTTACAACACAAATGCTCAAGGTGAGTTTGACCCAGGAACTGCCAATACCAAAAACAATTTCTTAGACGAAACTGGTTTTGGAAACACACTAGGTCAAAAAAGAAATTTTGATGGACAATCCTTAAAAGTTGCTGCTAACTATGGTGTTGCCGTAGGTAAAAAAGGAGGGATTGCTAACTTCACTGCTGAATACTTAAACAAAGAAAAGACATTGCGTCCAGGATTTGATTTCAGAAAAGGTTTTGGTGAAGCGGCTATTCAAGGATTGAATCTTTTTGGAAATTTAGTTTTACCAATTTCTGACAAAACGGAATTCTATGCATTCGGGGGAAGAAACTTTAGAGATACTGATGCGTATGCTTTTACAAGAAATGGTGGAGAAAGAGTAGTTGAATCCATCTATCCTGGTGGATATACGCCAAGAATTACTTCAGAGATTGTAGATAATTCTATCGCAACCGGTATCAGAACTAAATATGCCTCTGGATGGAAAATGGATTTGAGTAATACCTTCGGAAAAAACCTTTTCCATTATTATATTAAAGGAACTATCAATGCCTCGTTAGTAGGAAATTCTCCAACAGAATTTAATGCAGGTGGACATAGTTTAAGTCAAAACACTACCAACTTAGATTTTTCTAAAAACTACGATTCAGTTTTAAACGGAATGAACTTGGCCTTTGGAGCAGAATTTAGAACAGAGCAATTCAGCATCTTTGCTGGAGAAGAAGGTTCTTATGCTACTTATGATACAGCTGGAAGACCAATTACCAATCCAGCAACTCAAACCGCACCAACAGACCCTATTTCTGGCGAATTACGTCCAGGTGGTTCTCAAGGATTTCCAGGATATAGCCCTGCTAACGAAGTGAAGAAAAACCGTAACAACGTATCTTTATATACGGATGCCGAATTTGATGTAACTGACAATTTGTTAGTGAGTACTGCAGTTCGTTTTGAAAACTACAGCGATTTTGGAAGTACACTTAATGGAAAATTAGCTGCGCGTTTGAAAGCAACTGATAATGTCAATTTCAGAGGATCGTTAAGCACAGGATTTAGAGCGCCTTCATTGGCTCAAGTATACTATAACTTACGTTTTACTAATTTTAGTTCAGGTGGGGCTACTGAGGTTATTTTATCTTCAAATGACAGTCCAGTAACTCAGGCTTTTGGAATTAATAAATTAAACGAAGAGAAAGCAGTAAACGGATCTTTGGGAGTAACAGCTAGTTTTGGTGCTTTCACTGCAACAGTTGACGGATATTTTATTAACGTAAAAGACCGTATCGTTTTGACTGGATACTTTGATGCTTCTGCATTGAACCTTGGTGTTTCTGCTGCACAATTCTTTACAAATGGAGTAGATACTAAAACTGCTGGTGTAGATGTAGTATTGGCTTGGAAAAAGAAATTTGGAGACAGTAATTTTGCTGCTACCTTAGTTGGAAACATCAACCACATGAAAATTGGTGATGTGAAAAATGGCACTTTAGACAAAGAAACTTTCTTTGGAGAAAGAGAAAAAGCGTTTTTATTAGCTTCGGCTCCAGCCAATAAATTTGGATTAAATCTTAACTATGATAAAAAATGGTTCAATGCTGGTTTAGCGTTTACCCGTTTTAGCAAAGTAGAATTATTAGACTACCAAATGTATGAAGACGTAGCTGATTACGGTAGTTTTGCCGATCAAATAAAAGCAGCAACAGATACGTATAGTGCAAAAATTGTAACTGATTTAACTTTAGGATTCAAATTAAATAAAGCTTCTAAATTAAGTATAGGTGCTAATAACTTATTCAACATCTATCCTGATCAACAAGATGACTGGGTAGAAGCTGGTGGATATTGGGATGCTGTTCAAATGGGATTCAGCGGAGCTTATTACTATGCTAGATTAGGATTTACATTCTAATTTAACTTCATAGAAACAAAAAAATCCTGAGCATGTGCTCAGGATTTTTTTTTGATAAAAGTTTTTTAAAAAAACTATTCGTTATGTAAGAATGCTTGTCTGTTCAACAAGGTTTCTTCTGACTCTACATGATTATCATCTGGAATACAACAATCTACTGGACAAACAGCTGCACATTGTGGCTCATCATGAAATCCTTTACATTCCGTACATTTTCCGGGAACGATGTAATATACATCATCAGAAATCGGAGTTTGAGCTGCATCGGAATCTACCTCAGTACCATCCGGCAAAATTACTTTACCCGATAGTTTAGTTCCATCTTTGTATCTCCAGTCATCAGCTCCTTCGTAAATTGCAGTATTTGGACATTCTGGCTCACAAGCCCCACAATTGATACATTCGTCTGTAATTATAATTGCCATAATTTTAGTCTTAAAGTTGGAAAGTCTAAAGTCTTGTATTGTCTTATTGACTTTCGGCTTAATTATCCTTATTTTTGTGCAAAATTACAATCAAAACCATTCATAAACAAACATTATGGACTTAGAAACAAAAAAAAATGTTTTTGTTACATTAGGACGCTTTTTAAATCAGTTCGCAGAAAATAATTCTAACCAGGATTTGAGCGTACCCAATAATGATTTGTTTTTTGAAGAATTTGAACAATTAATTCAATTATCCCAATCACACAATGGGTGGTATACTCCGGAACAAGTCTACTTCTCTATCCAATCTTGGGCAAAAGCCTTAACAAAAGAAAACCTAGATCAATGGACTTCGTCTTATGATTTTACTATAGCTGAATCCAAAACAATTGCTTTAATTTTAGCAGGAAATATTCCCTTAGTTGGATTTCACGATTTTATTTCTGTTTTAATTTCAGGACATAATGTATTGGTTAAAACATCATCTAACGACCAGCACTTATTGCCTTTTTTAGCCAAATACCTCATAACTCTTGAACCCCAATTAGCCCAAAAAATAACTTTTGTGGAAGGTAAATTAGAGAATTTTGATGCCGTTATTGCTACTGGAAGCAACAATACAGCCCGTTATTTTGAATATTATTTCAAAGACAAGCCTTCTATTATTAGAAAAAACAGAAATTCAGTTGCCGTACTAAACGGTCAAGAAACCAAAGAACAACTCATCGCTTTGGGCGAAGATATTTTTAGATATTTTGGATTGGGTTGCCGCAATGTTTCCAAACTTTTTGTACCCAAAGGCTATTCGTTTGATGCTTTTTTCGAAGCCATTTTTGAATACCAAGACGTGATTCATTATGAAAAATATGCCAATAATTACGATTACAACAAGGCTGTTTTTTTAATGAGTAACTACAAATTATTGGACAATGGCTTTTTAACTTTAAAAGAAGACTCCAGTCATGCCTCTCCTATTTCTAGCGTGTTTTACGAATACTATGATTCCCTTGCCGAAATAGAAAAAAGACTAAAAACTGAAGCTGAAACTATTCAATGTATTGTAAGCAATAATTTAGTACAAAATAGCATCACATTTGGACAAACACAACGCCCTCAATTATGGGATTATGCAGACCATGTGGATACTATTTCGTTTTCGTTAACAATAAACTAATAAATTGTTCAAATATTTCGTTTTTTTTAATTGATTTTAAGAATCGATTGTCGAAATTTGCATTCTTTAAATTTGGAACAAACAACTACCATGAAAAAACACAACTACAGCGCAGGACCTTGTATTTTACCACAAGAAGTTTTTGAAAAATCAGCTCAAGCTATTTTGGATTTCAACAATTCCGGTTTATCTATTTTAGAAATATCGCACAGAAGCAAAGATTTTGTTGCGGTAATGGATGAAGCAAGAGCGTTGGCACTAGAATTATTAGGATTAGAAGGCAAAGGTTACCAAGCCCTTTTTCTTGCTGGTGGTGCTAGTTTGGAGTTTTTAATGGTTCCTTATAACTTGATGAAAGAAAACGGTAAAGCCGCTTATTTAGATTCTGGAACTTGGGCATCAGCCGCAATTAAAGAAGCTAAATATTTTGGAGAAACTGTTGTTGTAGCTTCATCTAAAGAACAAAATTACAATAACGTACCAAAAGGATATTCGATTCCTGCTGATGCCGATTATTTCCACTGTACAAGTAACAATACTATTTTTGGAACTCAAATGAAAGAATTGCCAACTACTAATGTACCTGTAGTTTGCGATATGAGTTCGGATATTTTCTCACGTCAATTGGACTTTACTAAATTTGACATTATCTATGCTGGGGCTCAAAAAAATATGGGACCTGCAGGAACTACTTTAGTAGTGATCAAAGAAGAAATTTTAGGTAAAAACGGAAGAGAAATTCCAAGTATGTTAGATTACGCTAAACACATTAAAGCAGAAAGTATGTATAATACACCTCCTGTTTTCCCAGTGTACGCCTCTTTATTAACCTTACAATGGTTGAAAAAATTAGGCGGAATTGCAGCTATCGAAAAAATCAACAATGCTAAAGCAGAATTACTTTACAACGAAATAGATAGAAACCCATTATTCAAAGGTGCTGCTGCCGTAGAAGATCGTTCGAATATGAATGCAACTTTCTTATTGAATAACCCAGAACACGCTCCGATTTTTGATACTATGTGGAAAGAAGCGGGTATTTCTGGATTGCCAGGACACCGTTCAGTGGGAGGCTACAGAGCGTCTATGTACAATGCAATGCCAATTGAAAGCGTACAAGTTTTAGTTGACGTAATGCAAGCTTTAGAAAAAGCAGTTTAATAAATAAACCATTTATCAATTTGAGGATGAAGGCACTTTATTCCTCGCAATGAAATAAACACAATGAAAGTATTAGCAAATGACGGAATTTCTAAAAGCGGAATTCAAGCTTTAGAAAAAGGCGGATATGAAGTGATTACTACAAAAGTAGCGCAAGAACAAGTGGCTAACTTTATTAACGAAAATAACGTAAGCGTTATTTTGGTAAGAAGCGCAACTAAAGTTCGTAAAGATATTATCGATGCTTGTCCTGGTATCAAAATCATCGGTCGTGGTGGGGTTGGTATGGACAATATTGATGTTGACTATGCTAAAAGTAAAGGAATCAACGTAATCAACACACCAGCTTCTTCATCAGAATCAGTTGCTGAGTTGGTTTTTGGTCACTTATTTAACGGAGTTCGTTTCTTACACGATTCTAACAGAAACATGCCTTTAGAAGGCGATGCTAACTTTGAAGGATTGAAAAAAGCCTACGCTAACGGAACTGAATTAAGAGGTAAAACTTTAGGAATTGTAGGAATTGGTCGTATTGGTCAAGCTACTGCGAAAATGGCGCTTGGTCTTGGAATGAAAGTGATTGCAGCGGATAGTTTTATTGAAAAAGTAGATGTGAAAGTAGAATTCTTTGACGGACAATCAATCACTACAACTATTGTATCACAATCGTTAGAATCATTGTTCAAAGAAGCTGATTTCATTTCATTACACGTTCCAGCTCAAAACGGATATATCATTTCAAAAGCTGAATTGGCAATTATGAAAGACGGTGTAGGTATCGTAAACTGTGCTCGTGGTGGAGTAATTGACGAAATTGCTTTAATAGAAGCTTTAGACAGCGGAAAAGTTGGTTTCGCTGGATTGGACGTTTTTGAAAGCGAACCAAAACCAGAAATCAAAATCCTTATGCATCCAAAAATCTCTTTGACACCTCACATTGGAGCAGCAACAGGAGAAGCACAAGATAGAATTGGAACAGAATTAGCACAACAAATCATTAGTATTTTAGGTTAATCTTTTTCAAATAAAAATAAGAAGGATGTCTCTAAAAGGCATCCTTTTTTTTATGCTTTACTTTGTACAAAAATGATAACTTTGTAACGCTTAAGACAATCCAAATGGAGAAATTAAAACAGCGATGGGGAGTTCAATCCAATTTACAGCTGACTATTATTTTTATCGTTTTTGCAATAACAGGTTCGGCCTCAGCGATGGTTTCGAAACCAGTTTGTCTTTGGTTAGGAATAACTAAAGAGGATTTTGGATTTTTGTTTACTCCTATTCGACTCATTCTGATTTTTCCATTGTACCAAGTGCTGTTAGTTAGCATCGGATTTCTATTTGGCCAATTTGCCTTTTTCTGGAAGTTTGAAAAAAAACTCTTGCGAAAATTAGGATTGGGATTTTTATTCAAAGAATAATTACGCTACGAATTCTTTACCCAAAATTACATTTGGATAACCAAAAAACTTTGTTTCTTTGTAAAAACTAGTTCCTAATGATACAAGCGAAAAACCTACATAAATTTTACGACCAATTAGAAGTACTAAAAGGCGTGGATTTGCATATTCAAAAAGGAGAAATCGTTTCTATTGTAGGGGCTTCTGGAGCAGGAAAAACAACTTTGTTGCAATTATTAGGCACGCTAGACAAACCTTCCATTCAAGAAGGGACATCGCTTCACATTAATGGAGAAGATGTTTTGAGAATGAATGATAAAAATTTATCCAAATTCAGAAATTTGAATCTGGGTTTTATTTTTCAATTTCACCAATTATTACCTGAATTTACAGCTTTAGAAAATGTTTGTATTCCCGCTTTTATTGCCAATAAAAACAAACAAGAAACCGAGAAAGAAGCCAAACGATTATTAGAATATTTAGGTCTTTCGAATCGTATTGATCACAAACCCAATGCGCTTTCGGGCGGAGAACAACAACGTGTAGCCGTTGCGAGGGCATTAATCAACAAACCCGATGTGATTTTTGCTGACGAACCATCCGGAAACCTAGATACGCTTTCGGCAGAAAATTTACACCAATTGTTTTTTCAATTGCGTGATGAGTTCGGACAAACCTTTGTCATTGTCACTCACAACGAAGAATTAGCTAATATGGCGGATCGAAAATTGATTATGATAGACGGACAAATTAGTAATCCTTAATCTTAGCTGCTACCATGAAAGCTGCCGAACTAAAATCTTTTTTGGACGAAAAGGTTATACAATATAACACCCAAGATTTTATAGATAGCGATCCTGTTCAAATTCCGCATTTATTTTCCCAAAAAGAAGATATAGAAATTGCCGGTTTTTTGGCCGCAACCATCGCTTGGGGCAACCGCAAGATGATCATCAAAAATGCACATCATATGATGGAATTGATGGGAAATTCACCCTATGACTTTGTTCTTTCACATCAACAAAAAGATTTGAAAGATCTCGAATCCTTTGTTCACCGAACTTTTAACGGTCAAGATTTTAAAGTTTTCATCAAAGGATTACAACACATTTATCAAAAACACAACGGACTCGAAGCCGTTTTTGCTCAAAACCAAGAAGCCTTTTCTATGCAAAAGAGCATACATGAATTCAAAAAACTCTTTTTTGATGTTCCTCATGCAACTCGTACTCAAAAACACATTTCAGATCCACTGAATAATTCGGCGGCCAAACGCATCAATATGTATTTGCGTTGGATGGTACGCCAAGACACCAAAGGGGTTGATTTAGGTATTTGGAAAAGTATTTCACCCGCAGCACTCTCTTGCCCACTCGATGTTCATTCAGGTAATGTAGCACGAAAATTAGGTTTACTACATCGCAAGCAAAACGATGCAAAAGCTTTAACTGAATTAGATACACAACTGCGAATTTTAGACCCAAATGACCCTGTAAAATATGACTTTGCCTTGTTTGGATTGGGAGTCTTTGAAGGTTTCTAATTGGACTCCTCCAATATAATACACTTAAAATCCCTCTTTTTAATGTACCTTTGCACAAAATAGCATTTTATGAGCACTTTTGAGCAATTCAATCTTCCTAAATCCGTACAAAAAGCCATTGACGAATTGGGCTTTACTACGCCTACTCCAATCCAGGAAAAATCTTTCTCTGTGATTATGTCAGGACGAGATATGATGGGAATTGCACAAACTGGAACAGGTAAAACCTTTGCTTATTTATTGCCGTTATTAAAACTATACAAGTTTACCAATACCAACACACCTAAAATTGTGATTTTGGTACCTACCCGAGAATTAGTGGTTCAAGTAGTTGAAGAAGTGGAGAAACTGACCAAATACATGTCGGTTAGCACGCTCGGAATTTATGGAGGGGTGAACATCAATACGCAGAAAAAAGCAGTTTACGAAGGTGTGGATATATTAGTTGGAACACCCGGTAGAACAATGGATTTGGCCTTAGATGCAGTAGTTCGTTTTGACGAAACTCAAAAATTAGTCATCGACGAATTTGACGAAATGTTGAATTTAGGATTTAGAACCCAATTAACGGCTCTGCTAGCGATGATGAAAACCAAACGTCAAAACATATTGTTTTCAGCAACCATGACCGAAGAGGTAGATGCTGTTTTGAACGACTTTTTTGACTATCCAGAGGAAGTCACACTATCAGCTTCGGGAACACCATTAGAAAAAATAAAACAAATTACATATCAGGTTCCGAATTTCAATACCAAAGTTAATTTATTGAAACATTTATTGACTTCAGACGAAAGTATGAGTCGAGTTTTGGTTTTTGTGAACAATAAAAAAATATCGGATATGCTGTTTGAAAGCATTGATGAAGAATTTGAAGGACAGTTTGGAGTAATTCACTCCAATAAATCACAAAACTACCGTTTAAGCACGATGGCAGAGTTTCAAGAAGGTAATTTGCGTGGTTTAATTACGACCGATATTATGGCGAGAGGTTTGGATATTTCCAATATTACACACGTCATCAACTTTGAAATGCCAGAGCTTCCTGAATTGTACATGCACCGAATTGGACGAACCGGTCGTGCTGATGCTGAAGGAACTTCCATTAGCTTTGTAACCCCTCGCGAAGAAGAATCTTTTGTGGAGGTAGAAGTTTTAATGAACAAAGAACTCGAAATCACTCCATTTCCAGAAGAAGTTGAAATTTCCATCAAGTTGATTGGTCCAGAAAAAGACCGCCAACCGGTGAAGTTTTTGATGAAAAAAGTGAAATTAGAGGGTGATGGGGCTTACCACGAAAAAGCCAAAAAGAATACCAAAGTCAACTTGGGTGGTCCATCAAAAACAAAGAAAAAAACACACGGATCTGTCAACCGAAACATGCTTAAAACTAGAGCTCAGAAAAAGAAGAAAAAGTAATTACAATTACTTCTGATTCCCGAAAACTAAACATACCGGAGAACACAATTCAATTCGTTTACCCGTATCGGAAATTGCTCCTGAAGATAAATCCCTTTTAAAAACAACAATGTCATTAGAATATTGATGTGCAACTAAAAGAAACTTACCGGTTGGATCAATGACAAAATTTCGAGGTCCCTTCCCTAAAGAAGAAACAACTGAAAGCGACTGTAACTGACCATTTTTAAGTATTTTGAAAATAGAAATTGTATTTGCTTCACCTCGATTCGAAGCATACAGAAACTTTCCATCAGGCGAAATATGAATATCAGCTCCGGTAAAATTACCTTTAAAATCTTTCGCTAAAATGGTAGTTTCTTGAATTTTATTCAATTTATCATTAGCAAAATCAAATACTGAAATAGCGCCATTTAATTCTTGCAACACATACAGCTTTTTCCCGTCTTTGCTAAAAGTTAAATGACGCGGTCCACTCCCCGATTGAACTGGAATCGAACTTTCCCATTGCAAAACATCATTAGCAGCATCTGGATGGTATTTATAAATATCTACAGAATCGGTACCTAAATCAGTACTCAATACATATTTCTTATCTGGTGAAAAATACACCATATGAACATGAGCACTTTCTTGGCGTGGATGAATTCCTTTGCCCTTGTGTTGCATTAGTTGTTTGACCTCGGTCAAACTACCATCTGTATTTTTTCTAAAAACAGCAATATTACCACCAGAATAATTAGCCACAATCACATTCAGAACATCATTGATAATATAGCAAGGATCTGCACCCTGCGCCTTTTGCTGATTCAAACTCGTTAATTGACCTGTAGTTCCATCCAATCCAAAAGAGCTTATCGTACTTTCAGTTCCGTTTTCATTGACTGAATACAGCACTTTTTGGTTTTTAGAAAGTGCTAGATAGCTAGGGTTAATTACTTTTTCAGTCGCATTTTTGAACACAAAATCACCCGTATTGGTATCAAAATCGTACACATAGATACCTTTACTATCACAACTATTAGTATAAGTACCAATGAATAAAGGTAGATTTTTGGTTTGGGCTTGTGACAAAGAAATTAAACCCAAGAACAGAAGTAGAATACTATTTTTCATTTTGAATACAATTGAAGGGCTAAAATAAACAATAATGATATGCACTACATTGTAAATGGATGTATTTAAATCCAAATTGCTAAAATTAAATTAAAGAGAGACATCTATGTAGCATGTAAAACTATAAAAACTAGTTTCGAATATATATCTGATCAATTCAATCACAACATTTTTTAATGAAGTGTAAAGCAAAACCAACCTTGGTCGAATATGGAAATGGTTTCTTATATTTGCACTGTAATTAAGAATTATAAAATAATTATTAATTGATTCGCAACGTAATATTGAAAAAAAAATATTTGATTTTTCAATCAGATAAAAATCAAATTTGATATAAATAATTACTTTCGATAAAATATTTTAAAATACTGGTTTAGAATATAATAATAAGCAGATTTTACACAATAAAAAATCAAACACAACATGAAAACAATCATCAGAAGCGCAACTATTATCGATCCTAATAGTCCATTTCACAACAAGACTGTAGACATATTCATTGCAGATGGTTGTATCACTAAAATTGGGGCCACCCTCCCTAATCCAGATAATTGTCAAGAAATTCAATTGGACAATCTACATGTTTCACCAGGATGGTTTGACAGCAGTGTTTCACTTGGCGAACCGGGATTTGAAGATCGAGAAACTATTAAAAACGGTTTACAGGTTGCTGCTAAAAGCGGGTTTACCGGAATTGCACTACAACCCAACTCTTACCCAATAATTGACAATCAATCGCAAGTTCATTTTGTAAAAAGTAAAGCACAAAGTGCAGCAACTGAGCTCTTTCCTATTGGAGCATTAACCAAAGGGAGTGAAGGAAAAGATATGGCTGAATTGTTCGATATGAAAAATGCTGGAGCTATAGCTTTTGGAGATTACAATAGAAGTTTGGATAATGCCAATTTGTTAAAAATAGCCTTGCAATACGCACAAGATTTTGATGGCTTAGTAATCGCTTTCTCCCAAGACGAAAAAATCAAAGGGAATGGTGTCGCAAATGAAGGTGTTGTTTCAACACGATTAGGCTTAAAAGGAATACCTAATTTAGCAGAAGAATTACAAGTGGCTAGGAACTTATTTCTCCTTGAATATACCGGAGGAAAACTACATATGCCAACTATTTCCACCGCGAAATCAGTAGCTTTAATCCAAGAAGCTAAAACTAAAGGACTGAATGTAAGTTGCAGTGTTTCAGTTCACAACATTATTTTAACTGATGTAAAACTAGAAGATTTTGATACTCGCTTCAAAGTAAACCCTCCATTACGAACAGAAGCTGATCGACTCGCTTTGATTGAAGGTGTTAAAAACGGCACTATTGATTTGATTACTTCAGATCACAATCCAATTGATATCGAACATAAAAAAATGGATTTTGACACGGCAAAAAGTGGAACAATTGGTTTGGAAAGTGCTTTTGGAGCTTTACTGACAGTATTGCCTCTCGAAACAGTAATTAATAAACTTACCGCAGCTAGAGCTTTATTTGGAATAGAAAATCCAACAATCTCTGAGGGCGCTAAAGCTAATTTAAGTTTATTCAATCCGGAGGGGAAAAGCACTTTTACTTCTGAATCCATTTTGTCAAAATCGAAAAACTCCGCTTTTATTGGCACTGAAATGAAAGGAAAAGTATACGGAATTATGAATCAAAACCAATTGATTCTAAACCAATAAATCATGAATAAAGAAACGATTGAAGCAGGGAAATCAACCGCCATTACCAGTTATATTTTAGGAATTGGCGTTTTTATCGCCATGTCCATGAATGCCGAAAATAAGAATCCGTTTGCTACTTTTCATATCCGTCAAGGATTAGGATTAACACTGACATTTATCTCTTTGGGTTTAATCATTAGCAATTTTGACAGTTTATTGATTTCATTTCCCATGTGGATTTTCATTTCCATTTTATGGAGTTATGGTATTTTTACCGCTATTAAAGGCGAAACCAAACCTATACCGCTTTTAGGAACTTATTTCCAGAAATGGTTATCCAATATTTCGTAACATCATGAATTTATCATTAGAATACCTAATCAAAGAGCCTAAAATAAAAAAGGAGTCCAATCCCCTTTTGCTTTTATTACACGGATACGGAAGCAATGAAGCCGATTTGTTTTCTTTTGCCTCTGAACTTCCTGAAGACAATTACATCGTTTCAGCGCGTGCTCCTTATGATTTACAATACGGAAGTTATGCTTGGTATGCCATCAATTTTGATGCCGACGAAAATAAATTTTCTGACAATGAACAAGCTAAAGTTTCCAGAGATTTGATTGGTACATTTATAGATGAACTAGTTGCTAATTATCCAATTGATAAAAACAGTATTACGCTAATTGGTTTTAGCCAAGGGGCCATTTTAAGTTATGGAGTAGCGCTTTCAGATCCAAAAAAAATCAAAAATGTGATCGGATTGAGTGGCTATGTTAGCGAACCCATTTTAAAACAAGGGTTTGAAAATAATGACTTTTCCACTCTAGGAGTTTTTGTATCTCACGGAACCGTAGACCAAGTAATTCCAATTGAATGGGCTAGAAAGTCGGATAATTTTTTAACTCAAACAAATATTGCTCACACCTATAAAGAATATCCTATAGGTCATGGGATTTCTCCTCAAGTATTTTTCGACTTTAAGAATTGGCTTCAAGCCCATTCTTAATTCATTTTATTTTTGATATAAAAGCGATTGATTGACTTCAAAAGTGATGGTTTCATCCTCATTTACGAAATATTTTAAGAGTACTTCGCCCCAAATTTCGCCATCACTAAAATCAGCGATGATCCAGCGGTGATTCAATATTTTTACTTTGTTGATAATGAATTTATTCGCCCCAATTTGATCTTGGCCGGTATATGGATTCCCTTTTAGATTGGAATTGTAATCCAGTAATTTTTCCGTCACCACAGGAATTAACTTTTCGTATTGAATTATCATTTGCGAATTCTGATTCTCAAAATAGTTTTGCGCATTTTCGTTTTTAGCCAAAGAAAAATAATTAGCATCTGCCAATTGATTGGTAACTAGAGCCAAGCTATCACGTAATTTAGTGATTTTTCGCTCAGAACGCTTTTGTTCAAATTGTAATTCGCTATTCAAAAAAACATAGGTAAACAAAGTAGTCAATGCAAAAAGTATAGTCAAATAAAGGAGTAAAGAACGTTTCATAGGAAAATTAAATAGTGATTTCTAAATTATCATAAGCGATAAAAACATTTTCAGGAAGACTTTTTTGTACTTCTTCATGAAAACCTAAATGGTGGCTTATGTGTGTTAAATAGGCTTTTTCAGGTTGTACCAAAGTTATAAAATCTAAAGCTTCCTGCAAATTGAAATGGGTAGCATGTGGCTCTTCTCGTAAAGCATTTACGACCAAAACTTTAAGCCCTTTTAGCTTTTGGATTTCCGATTCTTCAATCGTCTTTACATCCGTTAAATACGCAAAATCATCTATACGATAACCAAAGACCTGCAGGTCACCATGCATTACGTTAATAGGAATAGCTGTTTTATTTCCAACTGAAAACGGGATATTGTTTTGTACTTCAAAGGTACATACAGATGGTGCGCCAGGATATCTATTGACTGTTTCAAACACATAATCGAAACGTCGTTTCAAATTCTCAATTACACGTTGATGAGCATAAATCGGCATTGGACCTTGCCGAAAGTTAAATGGGCGAATATCATCAATTCCTGCCGTGTGATCTGCATGTTCGTGAGTAAATAAAATTCCGTCAACTTGTTGGCAATTAGAAACCAGCATTTGTTGTCTAAAATCGGGGCCACAATCAAAAACAAACGAATGATTATCCCAAGACAGCCATGCCGAAACCCGCAAGCGTTTGTCTTTGGCATCAGCACTTTTGCAAACAGGATGATCGCTTCCGATAATTGGAATGCCTTGTGATGTACCTGTTCCTAAAAAATATACTTTCAATAGTGACAGTTGTTTTTTGGTTGATTAAATAATTGCCAATTCGTATTGTGTTAATATCAAAAAAAATAGTCTTCAAAAATAGTAATTCTACATTTGAAAGCGCTAAAAATACGATTCAAATAATAATCGAATGTAGTTGTTATTTTTTTATAAAATTATGGTTAAATTTCTTTTGGCAAACCCCTTATTTGTTAACTTTGTAACATTAAAGCCCATTTAATACAAAAAATGCATACTAAAAAGATAAAACTCAAAGGAGATAAAGTAATGGAGCAAATTCCTTCTATTAAGGATAAAGCGCTCCGTATCAACCTCAACGAAAATATTTACGGAACTTTTGCTGAAATTGGCGCAGGCCAAGAAACGGTTCGACACTTTTTTAGAGCAGGTGGTTCCTCTGGTACAATTGCAAAAGCAATGTCTGCTTACGACAAAGATTTTAGTGATGCCGTTTACGGTATTGAAGAAGATGGTCGCTATGTAACTGAAAGCCGATTGAAAAAGATGCTTTCGCATGAGGTAAGCTTAATTGAAAAGCGTTTGAGTCGTGACAAACATCCCAATAAGATGTTTTTCAGTTATGCTAACACGGTAGCTACTATCGACTTTGCAAAGCAATTCAAAGGGCATGGATGGGTTGGAATTAGTTTCCAAATTGAACCAGACGAAGCGTACAACGAAATCATACTCCACATTCGGTTCAAAGAAACGGATTCGAGATTGCAACAAGAAACCCTAGGTATATTAGGGGTAAACTTGATTTATGGTGCGTATTACAAATACAACGATCCAAAAAAATTGTTGCGCTATTTGTACGACCATTTGGACAAAGACCAACTAGAAATTGACACCATTAACTTTTCTGGACCTCGTTTTGCTGATGTAGACAACCGTTTGATGAGTTTGCAATTGGTTAAAAATGGAATGACTGATGCCGTAATGTTCAATCCAGAAGGAAAAAACATATTACCGGCTGCAATTTTATACAAGAAAAATTTATTAGCCTTTAGAGGAAGTTTCCGACCTGTAACTAAGGTAAATATGGACATGTACGAGAAATCGTTGAAAATGTTCCTCAATGAAAATAAAGTTGAAAAAGAAAACACACTCGTAGTATTTGAAATCACCTTATCTAACTTGCGATCTGATGGTGAAATCGACGAAAGAGATTTTATGGATCGTGCCGAGTTACTTTGTTCTTTGGGACAAACTGTAATGATTTCAAATTTCCAAGAATACTATAAAGTAGTGGAATATTTTGCTAATTATACCAAAGCCCGCATGGGATTAGCCATGGGAGTTAACAACTTAGTCGATATCTTTGACGAAAAATACTACCGCCATTTGAGCGGAGGAATCCTAGAAGCCTTTGGTAAGTTATTCTACCGCGACATGAAAGTATTCTTATACCCAATGATAGGAGAGAATGGCGAAATCATAACTTCTGAAAACCTAAAAGTACATCCACGAATGAAAGAATTGTACAAATTCTTTAAATTCAATGGAAAAGTAATTGATATTGAAGATTACAATCCTGAAATATTAGAAGTATTCTCCCGTGAGGTGCTTAAAATGATTAGTCAAGGTAAAGAAGGTTGGGAACCAATGCTTCCTTCCGGTGTAGCTGAAATTATCAAAGAACACCATTTATTTGGCTATGAGCCAAGTAAATTCTTGAAAGAGGTATAAGTAACCAAAAAATAGATAAAAAAAATCCCCAACTGTTTTCAATTGGGGATTTTTATTTGAAATAGGATTACTTCAAAATCTGATCAGCATGCGCTTTGGTTTTAACTTCTGAAATGACGTCTGCTATAATTCCGTTTTCATCAATTACGAAAGTAGTCCTATGAATTCCATCGTATTCTTTACCCATAAACTTCTTTGGTCCCCAAACTCCAAAAGCTTGAATTACCGATTTATCTTCATCAGCCAATAATGGGAAAGGAAAATCAAATTTTTCCTTGAATTTAGCTTGCGCTTTTTGAGGATCGGCACTAACTCCAAGAAGTGCATAATTATTGGCTTTAAATCGCTCAAAATTATCTCTTAGATCGCAAGCTTCGGCAGTACAACCAGGGGTATTCGCTTTTGGATAAAAGAAAACCACTAGTTTTTTCCCTTTGTAATCCGCTAATTGATGAGATTTTCCGTCTTGATCCACTCCAGAAAATTTCGGAGCCTGATCCCCTATTTTTAATGTTGTCATGTATTTAGTATTGAATTATTGGAATTGTATTATTTTTACTGGAATAAAAGTACAAAAATGAACAAACAGGAACGGGTAACATTTGTTATAAATACGTTAAAAGAATTGTATCCTACAATTCCTATTCCATTAGACCACAAAGATCCCTACACTTTATTAATTGCTGTATTACTTTCAGCGCAATGCACCGATGTTCGAGTAAACCAAATTACACCTCTCCTATTTGCTAAAGCAGATAACCCTTACGATATGGTTAAATTATCTGTTGAAGAAATAAAAGCAATTATTCGCCCCTGCGGTTTATCTCCTATGAAATCAAAAGGAATTTATGGTTTATCGCAAATTCTTATCGAAAAACACAATGGTCAAGTTCCTCAAAGTTTTGAAGCATTAGAAGAATTACCAGCCGTGGGACATAAAACGGCGAGTGTTGTCATGTCTCAAGCCTTTGGCGTACCTGCATTTCCGGTTGACACCCACATTCATCGGTTGATGTACCGTTGGAATTTAACCAATGGGAAAAATGTGGTACAAACCGAAAAAGATGCCAAACGTATTTTTCCTGAGGAATTATGGAATGAACTGCATTTACAAATCATTTGGTACGGAAGGGAATATTCGCCTGCTCGTGGTTGGGATATAGAGAAAGACAGTATTACGAAAACAATCGGAAGAAAATCGGTACTTGACAAAATACTATAACTTCATTAAGAAAGAGCAACTTTTTACCCAATTCAACAAATAAATTGAAATACTTTTTTATTTGTTATGAAAATTAAATTCAAATTGATATTTTGTTATATTTGTAACACATCAATCAATTTTTGTTAAATTTTATACTATGAAAAAAATAATTATTTTAGGAAGCGGTAAAATAGGTTCAACAGCAGCATTTATGTTGCAAGAAAGTTCGAAATTTCAAGTCACTATTGTAGATAATCAAAGACAGGATCATCATACTGAACTTGAAAAAGCAGGTATTGTTGTTTTAATAGAAAATATTTCAGATGCAAGTACAATTGATGCCGTTTTAGCAAACGGATACGAATATGTACTGAATGCCTGTCCCTACCATTTAAATATTGGGATTATTGATGCGGTAGCCAAGAAAGAAATGCATTATTTCGATCTATCAGAAGATGTGAAGTCTGCCAATTATATTAAAGAAATAGCTAAAAAATCAAAAAGTACATTTATTCCACAATGTGGACTCGCTCCAGGATTTGTAAGTATAAGTGCCAATCATTTGTGTAATTATTTTGACGAATTAAAAGATGTAAAATTACGTGTTGGTGCTTTGACACTGAGTCCAAACAATATGTTAAAATACAATCTATCTTGGAGTACTGACGGGCTCTTAAACGAATACTCTCATCCTTGTGATGCCATAGTAAATGGCAAGTTTACAAAGGTGCTCCCGCTAGAAGGATTAGAATATTTTTGTTTAGAAGGCATTGAATATGAAGCGTTTAATACTTCCGGAGGAATTGGTGGATTAGCAGAGAAATTAAATGGGAAAGTAGAAAACTTAGATTATAAAACCATTCGTTACAAAGGACATCGCGACTTAATGAAATTCTTATTTGAAGATCTTGGATTTAAAAATGACAGACCTTTATTAACAAAAATATTCAACAACAACATAGCCACTACATCTGAAGATGTAATAATTATTTACATTAGTGTAACTGGTTTAATTAATGGTAAACTCGAACAAAAAACGGTTTCACATACAATTCCAAATCAAATGGTAGGGAACAAACATTTTACAGGAATCCAATTAACAACAGCCGGATCTGTTTGCGCCGTAATTGATTTACATTCCCAAGGAAAAATTGCACAATCTGGATATGTAATGCAAGAAGATATTCCTTATGAGGATTATGTAAAAAGCCCATTTTTAAACTATTATTTTAAATAACACAATTCATGGAAACCCAATATAAAAATCTAGACTATGTTTTAGAAGGATTAATATCACGTTATAAAGAACGCGTACCTGATGTGGATAAAATTGTAAATGGACTTTTAAAAGAAGGGATTTTAAATAATGAATCTGCATTTCATAATGACCATATTGCTTTTAGAACAATGGGCGTACCTAACTTAGGAATTGCCTCAATGGAAAAAATATTTCTACATTATGGTTACAAGAAAAAAGAGTACCTCTATTTTGAAGAAAAAAAATTAAATGCATTTTGGTACCATCCTCCAAAACCAGAATATCCAAGAATTTTTATAAGTGAATTGCGTGTGGTTGATTTGTCGCCAGCAACACAAGAAATAATACTAAAATATACAAATGAGGTAACGTTCGATCCTGTAGATACTTTAGATTTAAACGACCCAAAAGCAGTAGATCATTTTCTGCACAAAGCATTATGGACTTTACCTACTTTGGAAGATTATACAACTCTTTTAAAAGAGAGCGAATATGCTGCCTGGACGATTTACAACCGATATTATTTAAATCATTTTACTATCAGTGTCCATGAATTGGCAAAATGTAATGATTTAGAATCTTTCAATAGTTGGCTAGAAAAAAACGGAATCCAATTGAATGATGCTGGAGGAAAAATTAAAAAAAGTCCTGATGGGTTACTTTGGCAAAGTTCGACTGTTGCACAAATGATAGAAGCCACTTTCTCAAACAATGAGAAAATGCTAATTTCAGGTTCCTATGTCGAATTTGCAGAAAGAAAAGTACTACCCGAATTCAGACATTTACCCAAAGAAGCTATTCGACGCGAACACCGTAGAGATGGATTTGAAGCTAAAAATGCTGATAAAATATTCGAAAGCACTTTTACTTCACAAACAACAAAAAAATAAAAAAATGGAAAATAATTTCATACAAAAATTAGGATTAAGCGAGAAAGAATTAGGGACCTATACTGGTATTAATGCGTTTGGTGATTTTGAAAATAGCATCGAATCATTTTCTCCAGTAGATGGAAAAAAAATTGCAGAAGTTGCTTTTACCTCTTCATCAGATTATGAAAAAGTAGTTGAAAAAGCACAACAGGCTCACCTGGAATGGAGAAAAGTTCCTGCTCCTAAGAGAGGTGAAATCGTGAGACAAATTGGAAATGAATTACGAAATAAAAAAGCCGAATTAGGTCAATTAGTTGCCTATGAAATGGGAAAAAGTTTGCAGGAAGGCTTGGGTGAAGTTCAAGAAATGATTGATATCTGTGATTTTGCAGTCGGGATTTCAAGACAATTGTATGGATTAACAATGCATTCTGAAAGACCCCAACACCGAATGTATGAACAATACCATCCATTGGGAATTGTAGGAATCATTTCTGCATTTAACTTTCCAGTAGCCGTTTGGAGTTGGAACACCGCTTTAGCTTGGGTATGTGGAAATGTATGTATTTGGAAACCATCTGAAAAAACACCATTATGCGCCATTGCTTGCCAAAAAATTGTTGCCAAAGTTTTCAAGGAAAATAATTTACCGGAAGGCATCTCCAATTTAATTATGGGAGATGGCACTTTGGGGGAAATCATGACAAAAGACACACGTGTTTCCTTAATATCGGCAACAGGATCAACTGCAATGGGTAAAAAAGTAGCAGTAGCAGTTGGGAATCGATTAGGAAAATGTCTTTTAGAATTAGGCGGAAACAATGCAATAATAATTACTGAAAATGCTGATTTATCATTAGCAGTAAGAGCGGCTGTTTTTGGAGCTATTGGAACTGCAGGACAACGATGTACTACCTCAAGAAGACTTATCATTCATGAAAGTATATATACCGCATTTTTGGAGAAATTAGTTGTAGCCTACCAACAGCTACATATAGGTTCTCCTTTAGATTCTAAAAATCATATTGGACCTTTAATTGATCAGCATGCGGTGCAAATGTATCTCAACGCACTTTCAAAATGTGAAAAAGAAAATGCTACCTTTATTATCAAAGGAAAACAACTTCAAGGAGCAGAATACGAATCGGGTTGTTATGTTAGCCCAAGTATCGTTGCGGTAGAAAAAACATTTGAATATTTAAAAGAGGAAGTTTTTGCTCCTTTATTGTACGTGATTAAGTATTCAAATTTAGAGGAAGCAATTGCTATTCAAAATGATGTGCCACAAGGTTTGTCATCATCTATTATGACTTTAAACATGCGAGAAGCCGAACTATTCTTATCTGCCGAAGGTTCTGATTGCGGTATTGCCAATGTAAATATTGGGACTAGCGGTGCCGAAATTGGTGGTGCATTTGGAGGTGAAAAAGAAACTGGAGGTGGTCGAGAATCGGGCTCAGATGCATGGAAAGCTTATATGAGACGCCAAACTAACAGCATTAATTATAGTACTGAAATTCCGTTAGCACAAGGTATCCAATTTGATTTTTAAAAGTATAAAGCAGACTCTTTTTTGTTTTAAAAAGAGTCTGCTTTATAATTAATTAGCAATAAATTCAAAAGTAGCGCACTCCGTTTTGACTACTTTCAACGCTTTTGAATAGTGCAGCAAGAAAGAAATAACTTCTTTCTTTGGTTTCATTTTAGGAGCAATAAATGATTTTTTAGAGTAGATTTTTGCCATAGTTGGTATTTAGAATTTACAATACAACGACAAAAACCAAACATTATTGTTTAATTAGTTAAAGTAATTTGATGTTTATCAATCACTTTTCTCAAATTAAGTAATGCATAACGCATTCGCCCTAATGCCGTATTAATACTCACTCCAGTAGCCTCCGAAATTTCTTTAAAACTCATATCTTGATACAAACGCATCATCAATACCTCTTTTTGATCAACAGGGAGTTCTTCAACTAATTGGCGTAAATCGTTGGAAACCTGATCAGAAATTAGTTTATTTTCAATCGTCAAAGCATCATCTGTCATGATAGAAAAAATAGAAAAATCCTCTGTTTCTCTATACAATGGCATTTTTTTATTGCTGCGGTAATGATCTACAATCAAATTATGCGCAATTCGCATTACCCAAGGAAGGAATTTTCCCTCTTCGTTATACGCATTGGATTTCAAAGTTCGAATCACTTTAATAAACGTATCTTGAAATATATCGTTTGCCATGTCTCTATCGCCAAGTTTGGAATAGATAAAACCGAAAATTTTGGATTGGTGTCTTTTGATAAGCGTTGCTAATGCAGCTTCGTTGCCAGCAATATAATCATGTACTAATGTAGCATCATCAATGGGAGTAATAGCCATAAATTACCTTTTAGAGGGTTTGAAATAGTAAAAAAAAAAATGTTCTAAAAAGTAAAAATGTTAAATAGGCTTTTGTTTTTTGATGATTTTGAATTTCAAATTTAAATTATTTTAATTAGAATAACCTAAGAAAAAAATGATAATTTAAAAAAATAGTGATTTAAGCACCTTAATAATCTCATAAAAGCCGCTAATTAAATTGAATAAAACAGTAAAAATGGTTAATTGGTGGTTGCTAATCTCAGTTGGAAAATGCTTACTTTTGTGAAAATTAAAAAGTCTTATGCCAACCGACATTGCTTCACTAGATCCTAAGAAAAACATTATCATAAAAGGCGCTCAAGTACATAATTTAAAAAATGTAGATGTCGCTATTCCAAGGAACAAACTGGTAGTAATTACAGGGCTTTCAGGATCTGGAAAGTCAAGTTTGGCCTTTGATACTTTGTATGCCGAAGGACAACGTCGTTATGTGGAAAGTTTATCGTCTTATGCACGCCAATTCTTGGGCCGTTTGGATAAACCCAAAGTAGAATACATCAAAGGTATTGCACCTGCGATTGCTATTGAACAAAAGGTTAATACGACTAATGCTCGTTCTACAGTTGGAACCTCAACTGAAATTTACGATTATATTAAATTATTATATGCCCGAGTTGGGCGTACTTTCTCTCCTGTTTCAGGTCAGGAAGTCAAAAAAAATACCGTTACCGATGTCGTTTCAGAAGTAAAAAATTTAGAAATAGATAGCAAATGGTTACTCCTTGCTCCTATTCATTTAGAAAAAGGGCGAAAACTTGAAGACAAACTCAACGTATTGTTACAACAAGGTTTTGCTCGAATATTAGTTGATGGCGAAATGGTTCGTTTGGACGATTTGCCTAAAAATTTAGGTAAAAAAGAAATCTTTCTAATTGTTGACCGAATTGTTGTCAAAGACGAAGAAGAGTTTTACAACCGATTAGCCGATGCTGTTCAAACGGCTTTCTTTGAAGGAAAAGGCATTTGTTATTTACAAGAATTAAACTCCGATAAACGATTCTCCTATTCGAATAATTTTGAGTTGGATGGTATTACTTTTTTAGAGCCTAATGTGCATTTGTTTAGTTTTAATAATCCCTATGGCGCATGTCCAGTTTGCGAAGGTTATGGTAACATCATTGGAATAGACACGGAGTTGGTTATTCCAAATACGAGCTTGTCTATTTATGAAAATGCCATTTTCCCTTGGCGAGGAGAAAGCATGAGCTGGTACAGAGATGAATTAGTTAAAAATGCCTACAAATTTGACTTCCCAATTCACAAACCTTTTTTCGAATTGACCGAAGCGCAAAAAGAATTAGTTTGGACAGGAAATCAATATTTTCAAGGTCTAAATGACTTTTTCAAAGAACTCGAGGAGAAAAATTACAAGATTCAAAACCGGGTAATGTTGTCCCGTTACCGCGGAAAAACCAAGTGTAACACTTGCAAAGGAAAACGACTACGCATTGAAGCTTCTTATGTAAAAATAAACGGCAAAACGGTTTCCGATTTGGTGGATTTACCAATTCGTCATTTGGTAGATTTTTTCAAAAACATTGATCTCAACGAATACGAAATACAAATTGCCAAACGTCTTTTAATCGAAATTAATAATCGTTTGTCTTTTTTAACTGAAGTAGGTTTGGATTACCTGACCTTAAACCGAAATTCGGCTACGCTTTCTGGCGGTGAATCACAACGTATCAACTTAGCGACTTCTTTAGGAAGTAGTTTAGTCGGATCAATGTATATTTTGGATGAACCAAGTATTGGCCTGCATCCAAAAGACACCGAACGCTTAATTAAAGTATTGCTGTCTTTACGAGATTTAGGCAATACGGTAATCGTAGTAGAACACGATGAAGATATCATGAAAGCTGCCGATATGATTATCGACATTGGCCCAGAAGCAGGAACGCATGGTGGTAATTTAGTAGCGCAAGGAACCTATGACGAAATCCTGCAATCGGATTCTTTAACATCTTTATATTTGAATGGTAAATTAGAAATTGCTGTTCCAAAAAGAAGAAGACCGTTCAAAAATCAAATTGAAATCAAAGGCGCAAGAGAAAACAACTTGCAAAACATTGATGTTAGTTTTCCATTAGACGTTCTTACAGTAATAACTGGCGTTTCTGGAAGTGGAAAAAGTACTTTGGTCAAAAAAATCCTATTTCCTGCCATGCAAAAGAAACTCGATAATGCGGGTGAAAAAGCTGGGCAATTTACCGAAATGACTGGGTCTTTTTCGCATATCAAACATATAGAATATGTGGACCAAAATCCTATTGGAAGAAGCTCTCGTTCGAATCCCGTTACCTACATCAAAGCCTATGATGATATTCGGGATTTGTATGCCAAAGAAAAGCTTTCAAAAGTAAGAGGCTATCAAGCCAAACATTTTTCTTTCAACGTAGATGGCGGTCGCTGCGAAAGCTGTAAAGGTGAAGGAACCATCAATGTTGAAATGGTTTTCATGGCGGATGTGCAATTGCATTGCGAAACCTGTAATGGTAAACGATTTAAGAAAGAAGTATTAGAAGTTGCATTTGAAGGCAAAAACATCAATGATATTCTAACTATGACTATAGATGATGCGATAGCCTTTTTTACCACGCACAAACAAACCAAAATTACTCAAAAGCTACAACCGCTTCAGGATGTTGGCTTGGGTTATGTCCAACTAGGACAATCTTCATCTACACTATCTGGTGGGGAAGCGCAACGTATCAAGTTAGCTTCCTTCTTAGTAAAAGGTGCTACCAAAGACAAAGCGCTGTTTGTATTTGACGAACCTACAACTGGATTGCATTTTCATGATATTAAAAAATTATTAGCTTCCTTTGATGCTTTGATAGAAAAAGGACATTCCATCATTGTGATCGAACACAATTTGGATCTTATTAAATGTGCCGATTGGATTATTGATTTAGGACCAGAAGGAGGCGAAAACGGAGGACAATTATTAGGTGCTGGAACTCCTGAAGATTTGGTAAAAATGAAAAAATCGATTACGGCTAGTTATCTAAAAGAAAAACTATAAATCAGAATTAGTAACAGGAATCCACAAAAGTCTTACCGTCTTCATCTATGGCAATAAGAATTCGCTTTTCTTTACCATAAACAAAGGTTAGATAAAGCCAACATATTGACCATAATCCAAAGGTCAAACAAAACAATACAAAGTTAAAGCTGTGATTGATTCTTCTAGCTTCTCTAGATAAAATAGCAAAAGGTAATTTATCATTTCTCTCTTTTACTATAAATCCGGTGCTTATTTTTGAACTTACTCGTTTATAAAAATCTTGTAAACTCTTTTCGGAACTATACTGCTTGTGATTCATAAAATGGAATTCTATTCTTACTACAAACAAAAATAATCCCATCCAATCTCCTGTACAATACCAAGATTTAGTGATATTACACCAATTAGAATTTCAATTTTTTAATTAACGAATTCAATACTTGATTGATCTCCTTTGAAATTGAAAATCGATAATTAATATATACATAGAGTATGGTTACCAGAATGGATTTTAATACAATACCAATTATTGGATGAAATGGAAACTTCCAAAAGTAAAACAACACAAATAAAATGGCAGTAATTAAAATCGAATAGATCGTTTGGATTGTAAATGGATACAAATGCATTCTTTTTACCACAAACATCAATTTAGCAACACTATAAATGGTAATAGACAATAAGGTCGCTATTGCCGAACCTGTAATACCGTACAAAGGAATAAAGATCATATTCAAAACAATCGTAAAGAAAACAAGCATCAATCCTAAGAACAATACCATTCGGTAATATTTTGAATTAAAAATTATCGCATTGTTATTCCCTAAGATTAAATCAAAATATTTGGATAAACCAATGATAAAAACAATCCAAATTCCACCCGCATAATCTTTGGGTAGCATTTCGTACAATTGATCAATATTGACAAAAATGCACAACATAACAAAGCCGCCTACTATTTGCAAATTGACTGAAGTCTTCTTGTATAAATCATTCAGTTCATCGTGTTTGTTTTCATGCATTAACTTGGCCGTAATTGGATATACAATTTGGTGCATCGCCCGACTTGGCACTGAAATTACTAAGGCAATATAAGTTGCCACCGAATAAAAAGCAATATTACCAATGTCCATATATTGGTTCAACATAATTTTATCGCCATCCAAAAGAAGATTAGCTACACTACCGGATAAAATGATATAAAACGTGTATTCTAAAATACCTTTAACGTTATGGGGGATCGAAAGTTGAAATTCAGGTTTTTTTACTCTAAAGGCATACAGCATCGTGATTAATAATGCTACAAAATAAATTCCTGCCGTTAAGTAGATGAACTCTATTGCCGTAATCCATCCCAAATACATTCCTACTAAAGCTACTAACGAAAACAATCGCAGTCCCACTTCTTTGATGAAATTTCCAAAAACCGAATGCATATGCACCCTAGCCCAAGCATAAAATATCTCAAAATAAGCCATACATAATCCAATAAATGGGATTAAATAAATAAACTCCTTTACTATTGGATTTTTCTTGGTTACAAACAAACTGATCTCATCATAAAAAAATAAGCCTAAAAGTAAAAGCGGGATCGTTAATACTAGTGGAAATAGAACCGAAAAGGATAAAAATTGATTTTGTTCTTTCTCAGTTTTGCATTGCGAATAAAATTTAACTAAAGTATTCTGCATTCCAATTGCAAACAAAGGCATAATGACATTGGCACAAGACAAAATGTAATTGGACAAACCGTAATAGGTTTTTCCTAAAATAGAAGGGAATAAAAAAATCGTACTGATACCACCAATTGCAAAACCTATATAGGTGATGATGGTATTTTTTAAAGACTGATTTAATACGATTCCCATAAGTAAATTGGTATATTATTGTTGGCGAAGTAGTTCGACTAATTGTTGGGTTAAATTTTTTCGAGAATACTGCTGAAGTCCAACTGCATGTGATTGCAGTTTCCCTACCAAAAATTGATTATAATACTCTTGAATGGTTTGCTTTAATTTCGCTTTTTCTGAATACTCAAAAAACACTCCTGAATTAGTATTGGTTATTATCTCAGCAAAATCAGAATCTTTTGGACCGATAGCTAGTATTGGCCGTTCCGAAACCATATACTCAAACAATTTTCCTGGCAATATACTTTTGGTTTCTTCTGAATTAATTTCTATTAATAATAGAACTTGTGATTTGCGCTGGTGTGCCACAGCTTCGGCATGCGATACATAACCTAGATTATTTAAGTACAAATTCAATCCAAATTGTTCGATTGTTTCCAAAACTTCTTGGCTAATAGCGCCTATTAATTTGATCTCTAAATGGGATTTAAAATCAGGAATTTCAGTACAAAGTTCGACCAAACTTTCCCATACTATTTTCGGATTTCTTTCTGATAGAAAAGAACCAATATGAGCCAAACTAAATTTTGTATCCAAGCTTTGTTTGTCTACTTTTTCAACATCAAAGCCATTGGTAATTACTTCAATTGGTTTAGTGGTTAAAGCTTGGAACTCGGCTTTAGTAGTTTTACTAGTTACGATAATGGTATCAGCCGTATTTAACACTTGCCTTTCCAATTGTTTGTGCTTCTTAGCTGCATATTGAGATAATCGTAACGATTTATGGTAACCAATAGTGGTCCAAGGGTCACGAAAATCTGCCAACCACTTCAGATTCATTTTTTGTTTTAATTCCAATCCGATCAAATGCAAACTATGTGGTGGTCCCGATGTAATTATGGTGTCAATTTCGTTTTCACGAATGTACTTTTCCAAATAGGCAACAGAAGGTTTTACCCAAAATACCCGAGCATCAGGTATAAATAAATTACCTCGTACCCAAAGCATCACTTTCTCTAAAAACGATTGCTTTTTTTGATTGGGAATAATCCCTGAACTGATTTTTTTGGTCTTGTTTTTAGATAAAAAAGAAGCCAATTGATACGGTTCAAAAATGGGAGTTTTTAAAATAATGGCTTTATCTGAAACTTCAGCAACCAAATTAGAATCCACAATTGGATAGGTTGGGTTTTCAGGTACGAATACGATAGGTTGTACATCAAAATCAGGTAAATACTTCACAAACTTCAACCAACGTTGTACTCCTGGCCCTCCAGCTGGCGGCCAATAATAGGTAATGATTAAAAGTTTTTTGGTGCTATTATTTGCCATTTTGCTGCATTTCGATTGTCTTTTTTCTTTCGAAATAAATTCCGCCCATCAATAGTAAAAGGATCCCAATAGAACTTACCAAAGTAATTGTGCTACCTGTTTGAACCACCTGAGGTTCAAATTTAAATTCAACACTATGTTTTCCTGCAGGAAGTACCAATGCTCTTAAAACATAATCAACTTGAAGATGTTCTACTTTATTCCCGTCTATATAGGCATTCCAGCCATTTTTATAATACATTTCTGAAAACACTGCTAAACCTTCATTGGCATTAATAGAAGTGTATTGTAAATGGTTGGGCTGATACGAATCCAAGGTGATTACAGCTGAACTGTCTTTGACGAAAGCCAATTTATTCATTGTAAATTCCTTTGAATTTAAAACAGCCACATTTTTGGAATCTAGTTGACCCAATGCCTTCATCTCTTCGTCTGCAGTTGGAACTAATTTCACCTGACTCACAAACCAAGCATTTCCATTGGCATCCGGATTGGCAATAGGAAATTCTTTACCTTCTTTATCCGTTTGAATCAAATATTTTACATTCAAGAAGTTCAAGGGTTCTAAATTATTTTTGGCAATTTGGTAATCAAATAATTGCTGCATTCTTCTTGGCTTTGCCGCATGATAGCCACCAATTGATTTATGGAAAAAGGAAGCTCTGGCACTAGATAAATTACCATTGATTTCAAAAACCCGATAGTTGCTACTGTCTTGCAATATCTGTGCATCTACCGGAGTGGCTTGAAAAGGTACTTCTATTTCTCTTTTGCTTACAAAATCTTTTTCAGAAACGTATTTTTTGTCCACTACAAACAGATCAAAAATCATGACCAATCCAATAACGACTATAGTAGTTTGCTGAGCCAATTTTTTCTTGATAAACAACAATAAAGATCCAGCCACAAGCAGAATAAAAAATGCAGAACGCAACAAATCAGCGCTGTACATGGTTTTTCGATCTGCTTTTAAAGCGTCTACAAAAGCAGGTCCATAATTTTTGATAAAATAGTCATCACTTGAAGCAGAAAAACTAAAGGTCCCTTTACACAAAAACAGTATCAATAGCACTCCAAGACCAAACAAGGTCGATTGGAGCAAGCCTTTCTTTTGCTGATTTTGATCCAATTGGAAAAAAGACTGTAACCCCATCACTGCTAATACCGGGAAACATAATTCTAGCAGGACTTGTATCGAAGAAACCGCTCTGAATTTATCATACAACGGAATATAATCAATAAAAAAGTTGGTTAGTACTGGAAAGTTTTTTCCCCAAGACAACACCAAAGCAATCATGGCTCCTCCAAAGAAAACGTATTTGATTTTACGATTGTCTATAAACAAAGCTAAGAAAGCCAAAAAGAATACTACTGCCCCAATGTATGCTGGTGCTGCAACAATGGGTTGGTCTCCCCAATAGGTAGGCATTCCTTTTACATAATCTTGCGCTTGACTGTCTGGCACTCCTTGGCTGATCATGAACTGATACATACTACTATCAGTTCCTAAGGTTTCATTATTAGATCCTCCAAAAAGTCTTGGCGCGACCAAATTGAAACTTTCAGCAATGCCATAACTGTACTCAGTTATATAATCACGAGATAACGCACTGTTTTCAGTTACTTTAGAACCATTACTATTGAAGGTCAATTCGTTTTTTCCACGGGTACTAAATTTGGTGTATTCAGTTGTAGCCAATAAATTCGTAGCATTGGCACCAATAGCAAAAATACCAGCAATAGCTAATACCCCAAAAGCAATTCCTAATCCTTTATAGTCTTTCTCTTTGATAAATTGAAAGGAAAAATAACCCACCAACACCAATAAAAAAATCAACAAATAATAGGTCATTTGAAAGTGATTGGCATTAATTTCTAAAGCTGTTGCAAACAGAGTCAGTAAACCACCCCAAACGTATTTTTTTTGAAAGACCATTAGAAATCCTGCAATCACCAAGGGCATATACCCAATAGCATGTGCTTTTGCATTGTGCCCAACTCCCAAAATAATGATCAAATAAGTAGAGAAACCAAAAGCAATCGCTCCAAAAAACGCCTTCAGAGGATCAATTTTAAGCACTAACAATAACCCATAAAATCCTAAGAAATACAAAAATAAATAATCGGCTGGTCGAGGTAAAAAACGCATTACATCATCTAAAGCACCTATATAATCATGTGGATATTTTGCTCCCAATTGATAGGTTGGCATTCCTCCAAAAGCGGAATTGGTCCAATACGGTTCTTTATCTGTTGCTTCGCGAAAATCAATTTGTTCTTTTGCCATTCCAGTATATTGTGCAATATCGGATTGGAAAATTTGTTTTCTCTGTAAAACAGGATAAAAATAAATCAAGGAAACAAGAACAAAACCAATAATGGCAAGCAAATGTGGATAGAACGTATTTAGTTTTTTCAATGTAAAAATAGTTTGGTTAGCATACAGAAAATCAGGATGGAAGCAAATTTAATCTATTTCTTCGTAATCCACATAGTCCCCTACTTTTTTGGTTTCACGAGGGTTTTTAGCATCCGTTTCTTTGTAGATAATTTCATCGTTATTTTGCGCTTTTTTCCAAGCAGCCTCTTGAGCATATTGCTGTTGCTTTTGAAAACTCTCACCTGCCTTTTCTACTGCTTTTTTAACTAACATAGGCAAAAACAAGCGCGCTAAAAACTTAAATAAATAATAGAACATCAATATGTAAAATACAGTTCTTATAAAATTAGAAAAAGAAGCTTCTTGCATAATCGGAATATTTTGCCCAAAAATAATAAATCAATTGTTCAAATTAAAGTTATACCTCTTAAATAAATAATAAATTATAGTACTTTTGATAAGCGTTATTTCCATCTAAACCAATAAAGACAACTATGTTTAAAAATAACCCTTCGATACTATTGAGTTTTTTATTAATTCCACTATGGAGTTTTGCCCAATATACGGACCAAATCAATTCCAATAGACCTGGCGAAACGATGTCGGCTTTTGCAGTAGGAAAATCAGTGATACAATTGGAAACCGGGGCTTATGGAATAAGTCAAAAACACCATTTACTAAACTATGTTACCAATGGTTATGGCATAGACGCAACGATTCGTTATGGCATGTTCAAGGAAAAATTAGAATTCCTTGCCGATGTCCAGTATCAAAGTCAATTGTATGAAGCTCGCTTGATTACAATAGACCAAAAAGCACTTAAACAAACTGTTTTGGGCGCAAAGTATTTACTTTATGATCCTTTTAAAAATCAAGAAAAGAAAGTAAATGTATACAGCTGGAAAGTGGACAAGTCTTTTAAATGGAAGCAATTGATTCCAGCAGTATCTGTTTTTGCTGGTGCGAATATCACTTCAGCGAACAATCCCTATCATTTTTCTACCAAAGCAGGCATTTCGCCCAAAGTTATTTTAATTACTCAAAATCACTTTGGAGATGGAAGCTGGGTATTGGTTACCAATACTATTGCGGACTATATTGGAACTGAATTTCCAAGTTATGGCTATGCGGTCACTCTTACCAAAGGCCTAAATAAAAACTGGTCTGGATTTATAGAAAACCAAGGCTACAAAAGCGATTTTTATAGCGATCTAATTGTCCGATCAGGAGCAGCTTATTTAGTTACAGAAGATCTTCAATTGGACGTTTCTGCAAGTGCAAGTTTAAAAAACACTCCTTCTATTTTTTATGGAGGAATTGGCTTTTCTTACCGTTTTGATGGGAATTATCAAGAAATTAGAACACCTATCGAAGAAGATCCCGTAAGTGTGAAAAAAGAAAAAAATAAAAAGAAAAAGAGATTCCTGATTTTCTAGAACTATACCATGATTCAAATTAAAGAAGCCATTACCAAAAGTGAATTAACCGATTACATTAAATTCCCTTTTACCTTATACAAAGGCAACCAATATTGGGTTCCGCCCATTATCGCTGACGAATTAGAAACTTTTGACAAAAGTAAAAATCCCGCTTTTGAAAATGCGGAAGCCTACTTTTATTTGGCCTATCGCAATAATAAAATTGTAGGACGAATTGCCGCTATTATCAATTGGGAAGAGGTCAATAACCAACAAAAGAAGAAAGTGCGTTTTGGCTGGTTTGACGTCATTGATGATGTGGAAGTAACGAAAGCCTTACTTGAAAAAGTGTATGAGTTAGGCCGTAAAAACAATCTTGAATACGTCGAAGGCCCGATGGGTTTCTCTAATTTGGACAAAGTTGGCGTACTCACCGAAGGTTTTGAAGAAATTGGCACCATGATTACCTGGTACAATCATCCCTATTATTCTGATCATTTTGAACAATTGGGCTATGTTACCGAAAAAGAATATTTGGAAAACAAATTCCCTTTTGAAAATGTGAAATTGGAGTTTTTTGACAAAGCACAAGAGTTAATCAAAAGGCGCTACCAACTGCGACCTCTTAATTTCAAGAAGACCAAAGACGTTTTACCGTATGTGGATAAGATGTTTGATTTATTCAACGCTTCTTATGCTAGTTTGTCTTCATTTGTAGCTATTTCTGATGTCCAAAAAGACTATTTCAAAAAAAAATACATCAGTTTTATCAATCCAGAATATATCAAATTTGTAGAGGACAAAGACGGAAATTTAGTGGCTTTTGCTATTGTAATGCCAAGTTTTTCAAAAGCTTTACAAAAGGCAAATGGCAAATTATTTCCATTTGGTTTCCTGCACCTGCTGAATGCTAGAAACAACAGTAAAGACGTTACTTTTTATTTAATTGGCGTTCATCCAGAATACCAAAACAAAGGAGTTCACGCGATAATTTTTAAAGAATACCATACCACTTTTACCGAAAAAGGGATTCAAAATTGCATCCGAACTCCTGAACTAGCCGACAATCAGGCGATTCATTTGCTTTGGAAAAATTTTGATCCCAAAATTGTCTGCAGAAGAAAAACGTTTCGAAAAGAGTTATAATTATTCAAAAAAAAATCCATTCTTTCGAATGGATTTTTTTTAAACAATATGATTAATTAAGCATCCAAATCTACTTTGGTTTGCTCTGCAATTTGTCTGTAGGTTCCATTGACTAATTTCTCACGAATCGCTTCAAACGCCGATAAAGTTTCGTCAATATCAGCCAAAGTATGAGAAGCTGTTGGAATCATACGCAATAGAATAATTCCTTTTGGAATTACTGGATAGACCACAATTGATAAGAAAATTCCATAATTCTCTCTTAAATCATTCACCATCACCATCGCTTCTGGAATTGAACCTTCCAAATAAACTGGTGTAATACAAGTGTTGGTATCTCCAATATTAAATCCTTTTTCTTTTAAACCGTTTTGCAATGCATTTACGTTCACCCACAATTTATCTTTAATCTCAGAAGATTGACGCAATAATTCCAAACGTTTCAACGAACCAATCGTTTGAATCATAGGCAATGCTTTAGCAAACATTTGCGAACGTAAATTGTATTTCAAATAATCAATAATTTCTTTATCACCAGCAACGAATGCACCAATGTTTGCCATTGATTTAGCAAAAGTTGAAAAGTACACATCAATATCGTCTTGTACTCCTTGCTCCTCACCTGCTCCAGCACCTGTTTTTCCAAGTGTACCAAAACCGTGTGCATCATCAACTAGCAAACGGAAATTGTATTTCTTTTTCATCGCCACCACTTCCTTCAACTTTCCTTGTTGACCACGCATTCCAAAAACTCCTTCAGTAATGAACAAAATTCCACCACCGGTTTCAGTAGCAATTTTTGTAGCACGTTGTAGGTTTTTCTCCATACTCTCCACGTCGTTATGACGGTAGGTAAAACGTTTCCCACTATGCAAACGTACCCCGTCAATAATACAAGCATGTGCATCAACATCGTAGACAATGACGTCATTTCTAGTCACCAAAGCATCAATAGTAGACATAATTCCTTGGTAACCAAAATTCAATAAATAAGCCGATTCTTTCATTACAAAAGCCGCTAATTCTTGTTCTAATTGTTCGTGGTATTTAGTATGGCCGCTCATCATACGAGCTCCCATTGGGTATGCGGCACCGTATTCAATCGCTGCATCGGTATCAGCTTTTCTAACTTCAGGATGATTCGCAAGACCTAAATAATCATTCAAACTCCAGTTTAAAATATCTTTTCCTTGAAATTTCATTCTCGGTCCTAATTCGCCTTCCAATTTTGGAAAAACAAAATAACCTTCTGCTTGTGAAGCCCATTTTCCTAATGGTCCTTTATTAGTCTGAATTCTTTCGAATAAATCTTTTACCATGATATATATTGAAATTGTTTATTTTTTTTCGATCAGCAAAAATAATTATTTAAAATTGATTAACAGAATTGAATGACTATTTATTTTGAATGATGGTAATAACTAAAATTTTTTTGTGATTTAATTAAACAACACTTTTTTATAAAAACGATTCCCATTCCAATCAATACTAATTATATACATAGATTCTTGTAAATGTCCAGAATAATCTAACTTCAATTCTCTTTGATTTAATTTAAAGACTTCGCTTTTTATTAACTGACCATTAATAGATAATAAAGAAACACTAACATAATCTTTTACAATATCTGGAAAACGAAGAGTTACCATTCCATCTTTAGAAGGATTTGGAAAAAGAATAATGCTGTTATCGTCAAAGTCTTCGCTACTAGATAATGTAGCATTAAAAATGGGTAGTTTTACAAAATTAGTACCTAGGACCTGAGTAGCTTCTGCTTCAGACATACACAACCAATCTTGCATCACGGTGGTATACAATTGTCTGTAATCGAACTGCATTTCAACTTGATCACTGACACCCGCATTCAAAGGTAAATTAGGCGACTTTCCGATCATACCTGTAATAGGATACATTGTCTTTTTAACTTGAGAAGAAGTATTAAGCATAGACCCAAAAAATAAAACTGGGGCAGCAGCACCATGATCTGTACCTTGACTCGAATTACTTTTAATTCTTCTACCAAACTCACTAAAAGTCATTCCAGATACTGAATCCGATTTGCCCATTGTTTCTAAATCTTGTTGAAAAGCTCCTATGGCCTGTGATAATAAAGTTAAATTAGTAGCTTGAGTACCCTGAGTCTTGTCTGTAGTATTTACTTGTGCACTATGTGTATCATGCGAATTTGGATGATTTACAATATAAATTGGAGATTTTAAGCCGCCATTAATCAATTTTGCTACGATCTTTAATTGATCTGCTAATTTGTTGTTTTTTGGATAAATTACAGGGGTAGTCAAAGGCACGTTATATGCTTTTTGAATCACCTTGATGTATTCATTACTCTGATCTTTCATCAGTCTTAAAAACGTTAACTCATGACCATAATCTGAATCTGGAGCGGGATCTGCAACGCCATTAATTATATTCAACAAAGCATTGGGATCTGGTGCACTATACCCCATATTAATATGTGGACCTTGTAACGAAAATGGCAAAGTTGAACCAATTTGTATTGCTAAAGGATCTGGCATTTCAGCTGTTGGATATCCATTAGGAAAATTAGGATATTTGATATCTAATGCTCTACCAATCCAACCCGTATCTAAATCTTTAGTACTTCCAGATCCTGTAAACCAAATGTCGGTAGCTTTAAAATGACTATAAATTGGATTAGGATAAGAAACACCTTGCACAATCATCATCTTCCCATTATCATAAAGATTTTTCATCTCAGTCATTGCAGGATGTAAACCTGTTGTGGGATTATCTGAAAGAGTAAGTACCTGTTTTGGATCCATTAAAATGTTAGCTCTAGCATTTACTAAATTACTCCACTTGTCAAGTGGAAAAATAGTATTCAAACCATCATTGCCCCCGTTTTGCTGAATAATTACTAAAATTCTATCACAGTTTAAAGCTGCTAAAGCCATCTTTTCAAGTGATTGACTTAACAAATCGGAAGAGGCAACTACTGGAATTCCTTTTAATAATAAAGGGATGGATGTAAATGTAGTTTTCTTTATAAAGCTTCTTCTTTTCATCTTTTTTACATTAATTGGTATTCTGCTAATTGTGCAATAGATAACAATAATCCTTTCAATCTAGTTTTAACAACTGAAGTAAAGGTGGTATTGTTTGGTGAATTAGTATAATTTACCCATGCTGTAGTCCAATATGAATTATTAGTTTGATTCGATAATAAATTTTGAACTTTTAAACTGTCTTTTACATTTGTGCTAAGATCAATTGACAATAAATATTTCACACACTCATTTACCAATAGATCAGGATTCTCTATTATTGATCCAGGAAATTGGGAAACCCAAGCAATAACATCTACTTCTATTTTAACTTTAAATCCATTAAATGTTGGTGAGTAACCATTAAAAATAGTATTAATAAAAGAATAGCGTTTTTGAACAGTATTCGAATTAATCCAATACTCATGAAATGAAGGCGATTGATAAAATGCATTCCAACCTGAAACGTTTGGCACTTCTCCCATTGTTTGTTCCATTGGCTTCATAATAGTGGAATTAAAATATCTCCACAAGGAATATTGGGCATCAAAATTAGATGTATCGGACACATTATGAACTATATTAAAAGTTCGCAAACTACCTAAAACTAGGTCAAATGGAGATTTGATGTATACCCCACGATTGGCCATATCAAAAAAATGTTCGCTTTTAAACAAGGCCTCTAACACTGGTTTTATCTCCCAATTAGCTGCTACAAATATTCTTGCCAAAGGTTGAATTACATTTGCTTCAACTGATGCATCAATATCATAATATACAAAATACCGATACAATCTTCTACAAATGTATTCCGATACCACTTGCTGCTTACTAAATAGCATCGTTATAAATGCATCTAATTCAGCTGATCCATTTGAATTGATAACAGTATTGTTAAAAAAAGGGGAAAAGGTTTTGTTAGAAGTATCGTGTAGCGAACTAACAAATGAAGTAGTAGTTGGGGATTGTGTCAAATTTTGAACCCTCCATCCTGTCAGCACTTTAGCAGCTTGAACAACATCAGATTCCGTATATTGACTCAAAGGATCTTTTCCAAGTGTAAATAATTCCATTATTTCACGAGCAAAATTTTCATCTGGTGCCGTTTTGGTATTAACTTGATTATTCAAATAGTACATCATAGCAGGTTGAGTTGCTATATTTCGAATAATTACTTTGAAATTACCCGTTGCATTAGCTCTTAAAAATTTGAAATAATCATAACCAATTCTTGCCGAATTAGAACCTGATGCCGATCTTACAGTATCCAAATCAATTGGTATAAAATGATACCAAAACCAAAGCATCTTTTCGCGAATAATATTTTCTTGATTTAATACTTGACCGGTATTCCAACTAGACAAACTTATGTTTCTGTAAAAATCGGTAGTTCCCCCTATTGAATTAGAATTAAAGGCATGATTGGTCCAATCTTCACCATAAGCTATACCGCCTTCGTCATTAAAAACATTCTGATAATTATTTACAGGCGGTAAAGGTGTTGGGTTAGTAAAATTTAAAAGTTGATTCACAGCAGAATTCAATCCACCAGAAACAAATGTATTTAAGTCATTAATTTTAAATCCAAAAAGGGTTCGTTTCAATAAATGTATAGCCTCTTTTTCTGTCCAAACACCTGTATAAGGAGTAATCCCAGAAGTAATTGTATTTTTTCGGTTAAAGATTCTTGAAGAGGTTGTGTCTACATATCGACGTCCATTGTATACTTTTCTTCTGTATTTCTCCAATAAAGGATCTATACCATTTGAATTTCTACGCACAATTAATTTAAATAATTGTCTTCTAGATAATTTATTACTCATTTGAAACAAATTAAAAAAATAAATATACTATTTTTTTTTAACCTTATTGTCTTAAAATTTAATACGTTACAAAGACTCAAATTAATATCTTTGAAAATTATAATAAACCATATCATGCAACTCGTTTTCGCTTCCAACAATAAAAATAAAATCAAGGAAATTCAATTGTTACTACCCGATTCCATTCAAATCTTAAGCTTGGAAGATATTGGCTGTACCGAAGAGATTCCCGAAACAGCCACTACTATTGAAGGAAATGCGATTCTAAAAGCCAATTATGTCAGTCAAAAATACGGTTACGATTGTTTTGCAGACGATTCTGGATTGGAAGTAGACGCTTTGTATGGCGAACCTGGCGTTTTTTCGGCACGATATGCTGGCGAACCAAAAAATGACGAGAACAATATTGACAAATTAATAGCCAATTTAAACGGAATTGAAAACAAAAAAGCCAATTTCAAAACCGTTATTTGTTTAAATCTCCAGGGTGAACAACATTTATTTACCGGAATAATTAACGGAAAAATAATTGAAGAACGCATGGGCACCAACGGATTTGGTTACGATCCCATTTTTGTTGCTGATGGCTATCAACAAACGTTTGCTGAGTTGACTTTAGAGGAAAAAGCAAGAATCAGCCACCGTGGTATTGCGGTTCAAAAGTTGATAAATTATTTGCATTTTTAGTCCAAATAAATTTTGTTTAACAACAAAAAAGTCAGATCAGCTTCTTTCATTCAAAACACATTTAACATAACTACTTGATAATCAAAAAATAACAAATTAGTTTATATCGTTTTTAAAACCTACCTTTGCAGCCAATTTAAAATAATATATGAACAAATTTGAACAATTAGGTCTGAATGAGTCGCTACTGCTTGCGATCAAAGATCTAGGATTTGAGAATCCATCAGAAGTGCAAGAAAAAGCGATTCCAGTACTATTGGAACAAAACACAGACTTAGTAGCTTTAGCACAAACAGGAACAGGGAAAACAGCAGCTTTTGGTTTTCCACTTATTCAAAAAATTGATGCTGAAGACAGAAGTACACAAGCGTTAATTTTATCACCAACGCGTGAGCTATGCTTACAAATCACCAACGAGATTAAACAATACTCAAAATACGTAAAAGGTTTACATACAGTGGCAGTTTATGGTGGTGCAAGCATTACAGAACAAGCCCGAGAAATTAAACGTGGAGCACAAATTATTGTGGCTACTCCAGGTAGAATGCAAGACATGATCAACAGAGGTCTTGTGAACATTAAAAACATCAATTTCTGTATTCTTGACGAAGCAGATGAGATGTTGAACATGGGCTTTTATGAAGACATCGTATCGATTTTATCCGATACTCCAGACGAGAAAAACACTTGGTTATTCTCTGCAACAATGCCTGCTGAAGTAGCACGTATTGCTAAAAAATTCATGCACGATCCTGCTGAAGTTACTGTTGGTAGCAAAAACTCTGGTTCAGCTACCGTTTCTCACGAATACTATTTAGTAAATGCACGTGATCGTTACGAAGCGTTGAAACGTTTAGCTGATGCTAATCCAGACATCTTTTCGGTGGTTTTTTGTAGAACAAAACGTGATACTCAAGCCGTAGCCGAAAAATTAATTGAAGATGGTTACAGCGCTGCTGCTTTGCATGGAGATTTATCTCAAGCGCAACGTGACGGGGTAATGAAATCTTTTAGAGGTCGTCAAATTCAAATGTTAGTGGCTACAGACGTAGCAGCTCGTGGAATTGACGTTGATAATATTACTCACGTAGTCAACTATCAATTACCTGACGAAATCGAAACCTACAACCACCGTTCAGGTCGTACTGGACGTGCCGGTAAATTAGGTACTTCTATCGTTATTGTAACGAAAAGTGAAATCCGTAAGATTTCTTCAATTGAAAGAATCATTCAACAAAAATTTCAAGAAAAAACCATTCCTTCTGGAATTGAAATTTGCGAAATCCAATTATTGCACTTAGCTAATAAAATCAAAGATACTGAAGTAGATCACGAAATTGACAACTACTTGCCAGCTATCAATGAAGTATTAGAAGGATTATCTAAAGAAGAGTTAATCAAGAAAATGGTATCGGTAGAATTCAACCGTTTCATTAACTATTACAAGAAAAACAGAGATCTATCATCTCAATCTTCTGGTTCAGACCGAAGAGAAAGAGACGGAGCTCCAAGAGAAAATAACAATGGTGGCGCTACCCGTTACTTTGTAAACATTGGATCAAGAGACGATTTCGATTGGATGCAATTGAAAGACTTCTTGAAAGAAACTTTAGAATTAGGTCGTGACGACGTATTTAAAGTAGATGTTAAAGAAGGATTCTCTTTCTTTAATACTGATGCTGAACATACTGATAAAGTAATGGAAGTGTTGAATGGGTATGACTTAAACGGTAGACGAATCAACGTAGAAATTTCTAAAAATGATGGTGGCGGAAGACGTGATCATAATGGAAGAAATTCTGGTGGTGGATTTGGCGGAAGAAGTTCAGCTCCAAGAAGAGAAGGAAGCTTTGCACCAAGACGTGAAGGCGGATTTAGAAGCGACAGAAATTCAGCTCCAAGAGAAGGTGGTTTTAGAAGCGACAGAGGTTCGGCTCCAAGAAGAGGTGAAGGAAGAGAAGGCGGAGTTTCTGAAAGAGCTCCAAGACGCTCAGAAAGCTTTGGTGATTCACCAAGACCAAGAAGACCAAGAAGAGACTAACACCTTTTGTTAATTTTCTTATAATTATAGAAAAACTACAAAATATTCCCGACTGATTTATTACTTTTAAAGTCTTAAACCAGTTTATGAAATATTTTGTAGTTTTCTTTTTTATACTACTTTCAGTACATCTTACTGCACAAGAAGTAGAACCCTCCCAAAAAGTTTCCGGAATTGTTGTCAACGACAATACTAACCAACCCCTATCTAGTGTCAATATCATCAACTTGAATAAAGTTAGAGGAACCACTACAGATGGAAATGGTCGTTTCGAAATTAACGTTCATGTCAACGACACCTTACACTTTACCATTTTAGGTTTTCAACCGCTTCGTGTTAGAGTTACAAACGACTGGATCAAAAACAAAAGTACGCGTATACAATTGACCGAAAAAGCCATTGCCTTAGAAGAAGTGATCATTAGACCCTTTAATTTAACTGGTTATTTAGAAGTCGATTCCAAATTAATTCCTACCAAAGAAAATTTCCGTTATAGCATTTCAGGTTTAACCCAAGGATATGAAGCCGGAGAATATTCGCCAAATGCCTTTGGACGCGTCATGGGATCTATTTTTAACCCTGCGGACATGTTGTATAATTTCTTCGGGAAAAAGCCCAAAGAGCTTAAAAAACTCAAAGAAATGAAGAAGGATGATACCGTTCGAAAACTGCTAGAATCCAAATACGATAGAGAAACAGTTACTGCATTGCTAGGAATTGACACCAAAGAAATTGGCGAAATTCTGAAACGATGTAACTATTCCGAATCTTTTATACAATCGGCTAATGACTTACAAATATTAGACGCTATAAGCGGCTGTTATGAAGAGTATAAAGTTTTGAAAAAGAAATAATTCCGCTACTGCCATCCAACCCTAAGTATATATCGTATATTTAATGAAAATTAATCATTAAACAGAACCAAAATGGCAAAAAGTCAAGACGCAAAAAAGACGGCTAAAAAAGAACCTCTTAAAACTGCGAAGGAAAAAAAAGAGGAAAAAAGAGAAAAGAAAAACAATCCTAAAAGAGACTAACAGATAATAAAAAGCCTCATCTGAAAACAGATGAGGCTTTTTAATTGTATATCAAAAAACTATTTCACTGGAATAGTTGCCAAAACCTCCACTAAAAATTTCCAAAATTTCTGAGCCGAAGAAATACTCGCTCTTTCATCTGGAGAATGCGCACCATGAATGGTTGGTCCAAATGAAATCATGTCCATATCCGGATAATTAGCTCCTAAAATTCCACATTCTAAACCAGCATGACAAGCCACAACTTTGGCTTTTTCTTTGTTTTGCTTTTCATAAATTGAAGTCAATACATCCAAAATTTCCGATTTAGAATTAGGCGTCCAACCTGGATAAGAACCAGAAAATTCTACTTCGCAACCCATCAATTCGAAAGCTGAACGTAAAGCATTCGCCAAATCCATTTTAGCCGATTCTACCGAAGAACGCGTTAAGCATTGTACTGAAAGTTGGCCATTAGCTAAATCTACTTTCGCAATATTGTTAGAAGTTTCGACCAAATTGTCAAAGTCAGCACTCATGCGATATACCCCGTTATGTGCAGTATACATTGCGCGAACAAAATAAAATTGAGCTATCGAAGGCATCACCTTTGCTGGAGGGGTATCTAATTTCTCGAATACTATTTCCAAGTTAGGCTCTGTACTTTTTAATTCCGTTTTAATTTCATTTACGATTTGCTGCATGTCAAAAACAAATGCTTCATCGTATACTTCGGCAATAATGACTTTGGCAACACTTTCACGTGGAATGGCATTACGCAAACTTCCACCATGAATAGATGCTATTTGCAATCCAAAATTATCAAAGCCATCAAATAACAAACGATTCATGATTTTGTTGGCATTACCCAATCCTTTGTGAATATCCATTCCAGAATGACCGCCATTTAATCCTTTAACTGTGATGATATAACCTACTGAACCTTCTGGAGTTTCCTCTTCGTCAAATTCAGCAGTAGCCGTCACATCAATTCCGCCAGCACAACCAATATCAATTTCATCATCTTCTTCGGTATCCAAATTCAAAAGAATTTGACCTTGTAAAATACCACCTTTCAAATTCAGCGCACCAGTCATTCCTGTTTCTTCGTCGATTGTAAACAAGGCTTCAATTGCAGGATGCGGAATATCTTTACTTTCTAAAATGGCCATGATAGCCGCAACACCTAGACCGTTATCTGCACCCAATGTAGTTCCGCGAGCGCGAACCCAATCCCCGTCAACATACATCTCAATTCCTTGAGTGTCAAAATCAAAAACAGTATCGGCATTCTTTTGGTGTACCATGTCCAAATGCCCTTGGAGTACTAATGGCTTTCTATTTTCCATTCCTGGAGTAGCCGGTTTTCTGATGATTACATTGCGAATGGCATCTTCAAAAGTATCCAATCCCAATTGGTTTCCGAAGTCTTTCATAAAAGCAATAACTCGGTCTTCTTTTTTGGAAGGACGCGGTACCGCATTCAAATTGGCAAATTGATTCCAAAGTACTTTCGGTTCTAAATTGCGTATTTCTTGGCTCATATACTGTAGTCGTTTTTATTTATCAAACGGCCAAAGTTACAAAGTTTAGCTTCGTAATGAATGGATATTGTGATTATATTTACATCTCAAAAATACATTTTGTGAAACGCCGGTACTTACTTTCTTTTTTTCTTTTGATACAAATTATTTTGATTCCGTTTCTGGCTGTATTGCCCGAAGTGGTAGAGAAATGGTACAGTAATGGATTCTATCCATAGATTTCCAAAATACTTCGAATGAGCTTTGGATATATCCCTTTTTCTGTGGGAGATTTTTTATACTTCTTAGTCATTTTATTGGTGATAAATTGGACTTGGAAAAGTCGAAAATCATGGAGAATCCATTGGAAAAATAATGTTCAATTAATTTTGAGTGTTTGCTCTATTTTCTATTTTGTCTTTCATTTGCTCTGGGGATTCAATTATTACAGACAACCTCTTTTTGAGAAAATGAAAATGGAGCGCGACTATTCCGATGCTGATTTATTACTTTTTACCCAAAAATTAATTGCTAAAACCAATAGCATTCAGTTCCAAATTACTCAGAACAAAAACAAAGCAATTGTTTTTCCCTATTCGCAAGAACACGTTTTTCAAATGAATGTAAAAGGTTATGATATCCTTGCTAAAGAAATTCCCAATTTTAACTACTCTGAATTGAGTGCCAAAAAATCGCTATTCAGTTTACCTCTCACGTATATGGGTTTTGGCGGCTATTTGAATCCATTTACCAATGAAGCCCAAGTCAACTACTTAATGCCCATGTACCACTCCCCCACTACATCCTGCCACGAAATGGCGCATCAAATGGGATATGCCAGCGAAAGTGAATGCAATTTCATTGGTTTTATGGCTTCGGTAAAGAACCCTGATTTGTATTTCAAATACTCCGGATACAGTTTTGCTTTGAGGTATTGTCTTGCCAATTGGCAAATACGAAACAAAATGGTGTATCAAAAATTACTTCAAACGGTACATCCGGGTATTCTAAAGAACTATGAAGAAAGTGATCGGTTTTGGAAAGCATATGAAACCCCGATTGAAAAAGGCTTTCATTTATTTTATGACCGTTTCTTAAAATGGAACCAACAAAAAGACGGAATAGAAAGCTATAGTAAATTGGTCAACTTAATGGTCAATTACTATAAAAACAAATCCTTGTAAAAACAACAATCACAAATAAATTGCGAAAATAAAACTGTAACAAAACAACCCAAACCACTACTAACCCCCGTATGAAATCAGAATTAGAACAGTCTTTTGTAAAACAACTTCAAGAGAATCAGAATATAATCCACAAAATTTGTCGATTGTATGCTGAGGATGAGGATGCGCACAAAGATTTGTTCCAAGAGATCACGATTCAGTTGTGGAAAGCCTTTCCTAAGTTTAGAGGCGATAGTAAATTCTCTACTTGGGCGTATCGAGTAGCCTTGAATACCGCGATAACACTGTATCGAAAGACGAAGCGATCCATCAATACGGTAGGATACGAAGGTAACTACCATTTCGTTCCTGAAGTACATTACAATTACGAAGAAGAAGAACAACTCAAATTATTATACCAAGCAGTTCATCAATTGAACGACATAGAAAAAGCCCTCATTTTTATGTATTTGGAAGACAAAGATTACACTGAAATTGCAGAAACCCTTGGAATAAGTGAGGTCAACGCAAGAGTAAAAATGAACCGAATTAAAGGAAAATTAAAAAAACTATTAAATCCTAAAGGAATATGAAAGAGTTGGATTTATTGAAGAAAGACTGGCAAAAGAGTGAGGCCTCTTTTGAACAATTGAGCGAAAATGACATTTATGCAATGCTCCACAAAAAATCATCTTCGGTTGTGAAGTGGATTTTAATTGTAAGTATATTGGAATTTGTGATTTTGAATGGAATTGGTTGGTTTCTGCCGGATCCCTACCAATCCAAATACAATCAATTACATCCTTATTTGAGTATTGCAGAAAATCTAAATTATTTTATCATTCTTGGTTTTATCTATTTATTCTTTAAAAACTATAAAACTATTTCTGTTTTAAATAATGCCACGCTACTAATCAAGCATATTTTAAAAACAAGAAAAATAGTAAACTATTACATTTATTGGAACATCTTAATAAGCGGTTTTATAGGTGCCTTCGGATTTATTGATGGATGGAATAACTCCAATACCAACGTTGCCGATATCCCCAATCACGGAACAGCAATGGTGATTCCATTTGCAATTGCCATGTTTTTAATAATGTTATTCATATGGGGATTTTATAAAATACTGTATGGTAACTTTTTAGGAAAACTAAAAACCAATTATGAAGAACTTCAAAAAATAGAATCCTAAAAAAAGAGGCAATAGCCTCTTTTTTTATATCTTAAATATCCCAATTCCTTAGTGCATTCAAACGTTCCTCCTCTTCCAATTCTTCGGCAGGAATCACTTTTAAAAAGGAAGGATGTTGTTCAATGGCATATTCTACTTTTTCAACTATTTCGTCAATAGAGTCGTTTTCATAATCAATATTCAAGGGTTCTTTGATGATGAAGGATTGTAGAATTCCTTTCTTTTTCATGCGTAATCCCTTTTTATCAAAAGAGCGTCTGAAACCGTCAATTACAATTGGAACAACAATAGGTTGATGATCTTTGATTATATGCGCTGTTCCTTTTCTAACAGGTTTAAAAGACTTGGTGGTACCTTGTGGAAAAGTAATCACCCATCCATCAGCCAAAGCAATTTTTATATTTTCAGTATCATTAGGATTAACTTCTCTTTTCTCAGTTACATCAACACCTTTAGCGCGCCAAGTGCGTTCCACTGAAATAGCGCCAACATAGGCTAATATCCTAGGCAACAAACCCGCTTGCATCGTTTCTTTAGCGGCAACATAATAGACATTCATTTTGGGCTGCCACAAATACCCAACGTTTTTAATCGAATCGGTACGGCCACTTAAACTCGCGTTAAAGACATGAAACATGGCTACCACATCAGCAAAATAGGTTTGATGATTCGAAATAAATAAGACATTGGTATCGGGTAAGTTCTTAATAATTTCGGAACCTTCTATATGTAATTCATTAAATCCTCGATATCGTCTGTGTGTCAAACATCCAAGAATGCGGATGAGCCACTTTTTAATAAATAGGATATGACCAAAAGGGTTTCTCTTTAACAATCCCATGATTAGAGTGTATATTAAAATAAATTAGGTGGCAAACTTACAAAATTTATTTTTGGAGACAAATGGAGCGTCAACTGATATCAGTCAGGAAACAGAAGTTATAGCTAACACGTCCTTTAACTCGCTCAACATCATTGCAGTAGCCCCCCAAACAATATGGTTTTCAATTTCGAAAGCAGGTACTTTAATTGAATTGGCATAGGATGTTTGCAATTCCTTCTCAATTATGATAGTATCACTAAGAAAAGTGGCAATAGGCAACTCAATTATACCGGCAACTTCCGAAGGATCGGGTATAAAAGTAATTTCTTCTTTGCACATCCCTAAATAAGGATAGACCATAAAATTACTGGGCGGAATATATACTTGCGTAAACGGTCGAATTAGTGCTACTTTATGAGGGTCAACTCCTACTTCTTCATAGGTTTCCCGAAGGGCAGTTGAAGCAAAATCAATATCCTCTTTTTCATATTTTCCACCAGGAAAGGCGATTTGAGCAGAATGTACTCCTTTATATGAATTACGAACAATCAAAACCAAATGTGTTGTTCCATTTTTAGGATAACACAACATCAAAACGGCAGCAGTTCTTGGATTATAATTATCTCTAAGTTGATTTTTCAAATCATTCAATCGTTCCAAAGGGGCCATTTTTAAATGCGATTGTGTTGCTGGCAATTCTGCAGCAATTAATTTGGGAACAATCTGTAAAAATTCTTGGAAATCCATAATCAAAGTCTATTTTTGCGATGCAAAGCGATTATAAATGTAGTTTAGAAAAAATAAGTACACAAACTTTCAACTACCAAAACAAAATACTATGTACAGTAAAGAAGAAGCCCAACGATTAAAACGTGAATTTTGGATTGCCTTCGCCGAAAAATATCCCAGAAAGTGGCTTTTGTATGATACCAAAATCAAAGATTTTTCTTTTAAGTTTTTTGTAGACAATAAAAAAGCACAGGTACTTATTGATATTGAACCTCGTAATGATGAAAAACGCATCGCCTACTTTGAAAAATTAGAAGCTCTTAAAGCAATTTTGGAAGATGAATTTGTAACCGACTTAGTTTTTGAAAAAAATTATTACTTGGAAAACGGCAAAACCATTAGCCGAATTTGGGTAGAAAAAAGTGACGTTAGTGTCAGTAATCGCAATTATTGGGATGCTATTTTTGATTTTTTTAATGAAAAAATGGCGGCGTTAGAATTATTTTACGCTGAGTATGATGAATTTATCAAGACAATTGAAATGGAGTAGTTCATCGACATGAAAAAAATTAAAATACCCATTGCACACTTTCTTTTTGTGCCAGTTGAAATTCAGTAAGTATACTTTCAATTATTTTGCTCACAGGCTGAATGTCATGAATCAATCCGGAAATTTGGCCAATTTCTAATTCGCCTTCTTCTAAATCTCCTTCAAACATACCGCGTTTGGCACGGGCTCTTCCTAACAATTGAATTAACTCTTCTTTGGTTGCACCCTTGGCGTATAATTCTTGAACTTGTTGGTAAAATTTATTTTTTATTAGACGAACTGGTGCCAATTCTTTTAAGGTTAATTGTGTATCGCCTTCTTTGGAAGCAACCACAGTGTTTTTAAAATTATTGTGTGCTGACGATTCCTCAGAGGCAACAAAACGACTTCCCATTTGCACGCCATCTGCCCCTAAAACCATGGCGGCAAGCATTCCTCTACCGGTTGCTATGCCACCAGCAGCGATCAACGGAATTGAAATTTTTCCCTTCACCATTGGAATCAAAGTTAAAGTCGTCGTTTCTTCACGTCCGTTATGTCCTCCCGCTTCAAATCCTTCTGCAACTACTGCGTCTACTCCTGCTTCTTGTGCTTTTAAAGCAAAAGCAGAACTACTCACTACATGCACTACTGTAATTCCGTTCTCTTTCAAATAAGAGGTCCAAGTTTTTGGATTTCCAGCCGAAGTAAATACAATTTTCACCCCTTCTTCCACAATGATTTTCAAGATTTCTTCTACATTAGGATACAACATAGGAACATTGACACCAAATGGTTTGGAAGTTGCTTGTTGGCATTTACGAATGTGTTCTCTCAGCACTTCGGGATACATCGAACCAGCTCCTATCAATCCCAAACCACCTGCATTACTTACTGCTGAAGCTAATTTATACCCACTATTCCAAATCATTCCACCTTGAATAATTGGGTATTTGATTTTAAAAAGTGAGGTAATATTATTCATGTTATCAAAGGATTACTTTAAGATATAACACCTGAACCTATTAGTTCATCACCAATATGCCAAGCAACGAATTGTCCTTCGGTAATGGCTGATTGTGATTCGTCAAAGGCCACATACATTCCTGATTCAAATTGGTATAAGGTAGCTTTCTGTAGCGGTTGTCGGTAACGAATGCGCGCCATTACTTCCAACGAATCGCCATTGGCTAAAGCCAAATCGGTACGAACCCAATGCAATTCCGCATTAGCAATAAACAATGCTTTTCGGAATAATCCTGGATGTTGGCTCGTCAAACCCGTGTAAATTGTATTTGTAGTAACGTCTGTGGCAATAATGAACAAAGGATCAGTAGTCCCTCCTACATTCAGTCCTTTTCGTTGTCCAATTGTAAAATAATGAGCACCTTGGTGTTTGCCCACCACTTTCCCCATTTCGGGAGTGTACTTGATTTTATTAGCTTCAAAAGCCAAACGCTCTTCTAATGAAAGTCCTTCAGGTAAGCTATGCTGATACACAGGATGGTTCTTATCAATTTGAATAATGATTCCTTCTTTTGGTTGCAATTTTTGTTGCAAAAATTCAGGTAGTCGTACTTTCCCGATAAAACACAAACCTTGAGAATCTTTCTTCTCTGCCGTTATTAAATCCATTTGAGCTGCAATTTCGCGGACTTCAGGTTTGGTTAAATTGCCAATTGGAAATAAGGCTTTCGCTAATTGTTCTTGAGACAACTGACATAAAAAATAAGACTGGTCTTTGTTATTATCAGCACCAGATTTTAGTTGGTATATCGTTTTTCCGGCAACTTCAATTTCGCTTTTTTGACAATAATGTCCCGTTGCCACAAAATCAGCATCCAGGCTCATGGCAATTTTCATAAAAACGTCAAACTTAATTTCGCGATTACACAAGACATCCGGATTTGGAGTACGCCCTTTTTCGTATTCGTTGAACATATAGTCCACGATTTTTTCTTTGTATTGTTCACTTAAATCAACGGTTTGAAAAGGAATTCCTAATTTATCAGCCACTAAAAGAGCATCATTACTATCCTCTAACCATGGACATTCGTTCGAAATTGTCACCGAATCATCGTGCCAGTTTTTCATAAACAGACCAATCACTTCATAGCCTTGCTGTTGTAACAAATACGCAGCAACACTCGAATCAACACCTCCAGAAAGACCAACTACTACACGTTTCATTTCGATTTAATTTGGATTAAAATGGGTAGCAAAGTTACAAAACATTTGCTAGCATAAACTTTATTTCTGTTGTGGACTTTTGGATTTTATAGATAAATCGGCACTGGATTTTTTAACTAATTTACCGTTTTCCAATACTTCCCAAATCCCCGTTTTTAAACCTTTGGAAAACATTCCTTGGGAAACTACAATTCCGCTATCATTTCTGAAAATCGCTAGTCCGTCGTACTCATTATTTTTGAAAAAAGATTCTTCTAAAACAATTCCTGTTTCGGTAAATTTCTTATAGGCACCTTGCTTTAGATTGTTGACAAAGTTAGTTTGCTCAGCTAATTTTCCATTTGGAAAATAGACGGTTCGCAATCCGTTTAATTTTCCGTTTTTATAATTTTCGGCAGTCATTAGGACCGCTGAAGCAAAATGATAGTATTTCCATTCGCCTTCAAAAAGTTTGTTAACTACTTTTCCTTCACTTACTTTGTTCTTATTTTGGTCATAAAAAATAGTGTAAGCTGAATTGTCTTTTGAATTAAATTCACGCGTTGCAATCACATCACCTTTCTGCGTATCATCAAAAAATTGGAACAAACCTATTTCTTTTCCATGATCAAAAGTACCTTGATAACGAGGACGTTTAGATTCTTCATAGACTCCTTTCCAAAGTCCGTGTTTCAATCCTTTTGCATCCAATTGATTGTACTCTTTTTGAGCATGCAAAACACTAAAAATTAAAGAAATCAAAAATACTAGTATACTTCTCATAATGGAATCAGTCTATTGGTTGAACTTCTACTTTATGTTGCAAAAAAAATCCCGAAATGAATCGAGATTTTTAAGAAATTATTTTTTGTTGCGCTGTGCTTTTTGAGCTTCAGCTTGTTCCATTGCCTCTTGCAATTTTTGTTGAAACTTACTTGGCTTCTTCGGCGCTTTCAATTTATTCTCTTGAATTTGAGCATGAATTTTATCGCTATCGATAAAATACTTTTTGATCACAATCATGATTCCAATAGTAATCAAGTTAGAAATAAAGTTATACAAACTCAATCCAGCTCCATAACTATTAAAGAAAAACAACATCATTAATGGTGAAACATAAATCATGATTTTCATCATTTGAGCCATGTCAGGCATTCCTTCTTGTTGCGGAGCAGCCATTTGTTGGTCACCTGAAGTCATTTTCATATAAAAGAAAATGGCAATTGCTGCAAGTACGGGGAACAAACTAATATGATCTCCATACAACGGAATGTGGAAAGGCAATTTGATTACTTCATCAAACGAAGACAAATCATCAGCCCAAAGGAAACTTTTTTGTCTCAATTCAAACGCCGATGGAAAGAATTGAAATGACGCATACATGAACGGCAACTGAATCAAGGCTGGAATACAACCCGCCATCGGATTTACACCGGCTTTGTTGTACAACTTCATGGTTTCTTGTTGCTTTTTCATTGGGTCTTTTTTGAATTTTTCTCCCAATTCGGCAATTTCAGGACGCAATACTTTCATTTTGGCTTGAGACAAAAATGATTTAAAAGTAATAGGCGACATGGCAATTTTAATCAACACTGTGAAAATAATAATTGCAATTCCGTAAGCAATGTATGAACTCAAAAATCCAAATAATGGGATGAAGATGAATTTATTAATCCATCCAAAAATTCCCCATCCTAATGAAATGATTTTCTCTAAATTCTTATCGTAACTGTGTAAGGTTTTATAATCTGTTGGTCCCATGTACCAATTCATTTTATAATCCAATTCCCCGTTGGTAAACGCTAAAGGAATTTCAGCCGTAAATTGTTTGGTATAAGTGGTATCTATTGCTTCATCTTTAACCAAATTTGAAGAAACTAATTTAGACGATGCAAAAGGTGTATTTGTTAATAAAATAGTAGAGAAAAAGTGTTGTTTAAAAGCTACGAAAGTAGTCTTTTCAGCATTTTCTTCTTTATTTTCACCTTGCCCCACATAATCAATTTTACCTTCTTGGTGCTCAAAATACACTTCTGTATATCGATTCTCGTAAGAAATACTTTTCTCATTTCTGTAGGTTTTCATACTCCATTGTAAATCCAATGGCTTGGCTGTATTTAGCACTTTATTCAACCCTTGAGAACGAACGTCAAAACCAATCATGTAATCGTTTGGTTTTAGTATGTACTTGTATTCCAAAAATTCGTTAGCACCTGCTTTCAATTTCATGGAAAGAATTTGATCCTGTCCCACTTTTGAAATAGTAGGTTCAAAATACAAATCTTTAGTATTTAACGTTCTGTTATCAGAAGTTTGCAAAGCAATATTCAAATTAGCATTGTTGTCTTTAATCAACTCCACTAATTGCCCAGAACCTTTTTTGAATTTTTCGTGTTGTTTTAAAATCGCTTCAACAATAAAACCACCTTTATTAGCGATTTTCAATTTAACCACCTGATTTTCTATAGTAGTAAAATCGCCTTTAGCTGATGGTAAAGTAGCTGAATAAGCAAAGTTTCCTAAGGTTTTTTGCAATTGAACTAATTGAGTTGAATCGCCTGTTGCTGCAACAGCCACAGCCGCCTTCTCAATTGATTTTAGTTCCAACGCTTTAGCTTTAGCTGCTTTGGCAACCAATTCTTTTTGTGCTTTCTCAGCCGCAATCACTTTCGGATCGGGTTGATTTTGATACATAATCCAAATCAAGATTCCGAAAATCAATACAAAACCAACGATCGAATTAATGTCTAATTTTTTTTGTTCCATTTTATTTTAAAAATAGTTGATGTTATAGAAACTAGGTTCTATTATTTTTTCTTTGCTTGAACGGCAGCGGCCACAAAATTCACAAAAATTGGATGTGGATTGGCTACAGTACTTTTGTATTCTGGGTGGTATTGTACACCTATAAAAAACGGATGATCTTCAATTTCGACAATTTCTACTAATCCCGTTTGAGGATTCGTTCCAGAAGCCTTTAATCCTGCTTTTTCCAATTGGCTTACATAAGCACTATTGAATTCATAACGGTGACGGTGACGCTCTGAAATAGAAGTTGTTCCATAAATTTTATGAGCCAAAGTACCTGCTTTAATATTGCAATTCCAAGCACCTAAACGCATGGTGCCGCCTTTATCGGTAACCGTTTTTTGTTCTTCCATCAAGTTCACCACTGGATTAGAAGTAGTATCGTTCATCTCGGTTGAATTGGCATCTGAAAGACCCAATACATTTCTTGAATATTCGATTACTGACATTTGCATTCCCAAACAAATTCCGAAAAACGGAATTTTATTTTCACGTACATAACGTACTGTCTCAATCTTTCCTTCAATACCTCTTTCACCAAAACCAGGCGCTACTAAAACAGCATCTAAACCTGCTAATTTTTCATTCACATTTGAAGCATCTATGAATTCCGAATGAAGTGAAATGACATTGACCTTGGTTTCATTTGCAGCCCCTGCGTGAATAAAGGCTTCCAAAATAGATTTATAACAATCTTGCATTTCAACATATTTCCCAACCAAACCAATATTTACGGTATGTTTTGGGTTTTTCAATCGCTTCAAAAACGTATTCCAATTTTTCAAATCGGGAGCGGCTTTCTTAGGTAAATCTAATTTTTTCAACGCCACAACATCCAATCCTTCTTCAAGCATTAAGTTGGGCACTTCGTATATGGTAGACGCATCAATTGATTGAATAACCGCCTCTCTTTTTACATTACAAAACAAGGCTAATTTATTGCGAATTTCATCCGAAATCTCGTGTTCTGTTCTACACACCAAGATGTCCGCTTTGATTCCGCTTTCCATCAAGGTTTTTACGGAGTGTTGGGTTGGTTTCGTTTTCAATTCTCCAGCAGCAGCCAAATAAGGCACTAAGGTTAAATGAATTACAATTCCGTTATTTTCTCCCAATTCCCAAACTAATTGACGAACAGATTCAATGTATGGCAAGGATTCAATATCACCCACAGTACCCCCGATTTCAGTAATCACAATATCATAATCACCTGATTTACCAAGCAATTGCATTCTGTCTTTAATTTCGTTGGTAATATGAGGAACCACTTGCACCGTTTTACCTAAAAATTCGCCACGACGCTCTTTTTCAATCACCGAAAGATAGATTCTACCTGTGGTTACATTATTCGCTTGAGAAGTAGGCACATTCAAGAAACGCTCGTAGTGACCTAAATCCAAATCGGTTTCTGCACCATCATCGGTAACATAACATTCTCCGTGTTCGTATGGATTTAGAGTTCCTGGGTCCACATTGATGTAAGGATCGAACTTTTGAATAGTCGTTCTATATCCTCTAGCTTGTAATAATTTCGCCAAGGAAGCTGCAATAATCCCCTTCCCTAAAGAAGAAGTTACACCGCCAGTAACAAAAATATATTTCGTTTGATTCATTCTGTGTTAGTTTGTATTGTAGTTGTGTAAAAAACGTCGCAAAAATACAATTATAAATTGAGAAAATGCGAATTTAAAATTGTGAAAATATTAAATTTTATGCTATTCAATCCTTTCATTATCATTCCAAAATTGAACTAAATTTTTGATCAAATTGGTTTTGGATATTTCTTTTTTATGTTGCGAATTAAATCTTCTAATCCGTTTAATTTTAATTCGTAAACCAATTGTAATTGCTGACCTAACTCGCCTTTTGGAAATCCTTTATTATTGTACCAAACCACATAATATTCAGGCAACTCAATTAAATGCCAACCTTCGTATTTCCCAAAAGGCATTTTAGTATGCGCTAGTTTAATAAGTTGTTTTTGGTTATTTTCCATTTGGATTTTACTTTGCTTCTTTGACAGTCAAATCGGCATCGTAATACAAAATATACCATCCTTTATTAGCAAAACCACCCGTTTCATTTTTAAAATAATCAAACTTGCTTTCCACTTGTTCAGTCACTTGATTGGCACTTTCCATAAATCCATTAGGTTGAGACAAACGCATCAATGCATCAAAAGTGACATCAAAACCACGTATAGCAAATGAGTTGGGAGTTACTTTATTTATTAATTTGAAATTCTTTTCGAATAACATCGCTTCAGTACTACTATTTTCTCGAGTCATGGAAGGATACATCAATTTCAATTTCACTAAATCAGCAAACTCGATCTCATCTGTATTTAAAGTTTCATTGGTCTCCAAAATTACAAGTTGCACATTGAACCACTGCTGAACGCTCAACAAAGCAGTCATAGTAGCTTTAATCATACTGGTATTAGCGGTTTCCATCACCACATAATTGATTTTGTTTTTTACTAACAAGCCTTTTAAACTAAGTACATTCAAAGCTCCTGTTGCATCCAAGGCGGCAAATCGAACGTCTTTTTGATTCTCAAGAATGTATTTTTTAACCGATACTTTTTTCTTATCTACTACTGCAATAATATTTCCTTTTTTGGACCGCATAAAATCAAAAATAGCAGAACGAATTAGGTTTGGTGAAGTAATAGTTTGAAATAAATTAGGGTAGGATTTCCCCAATTCTTTTGATAAAGGCGAAATAACTGCCACTTGATTAGCACTCAAAAATTCGGCTGTTTTCTCAACATTAGCCTGATAAAATGGTCCAATGACTGCTCCAAAAGTTGCTAGTTGATTATCTGCGATTAGTTTAGCAACATTCGAACTATTTTTGTTTTCCTCCGAATCAAAAACACTTACATCTACTGAAATACCCAATTGTTTGGCAGAATCAATTGCCATTACTGCTCCGGAATAAAAATCCAGCGTCATATTTAGAAACTTATCTTTCTTCAATCGGTCTGCAATAGTATTTACAGTATCGTTTTGCAACTTGGTTATATTAAAAGGCAACAACAAAGCCAGTTTTTTGGATTGATTGACCAAAGGTTTTTCCTGCTGCAAAATGTTTGTTGAAGTCGTAGCGGTAGTGATTTCTTGTGCAACAATAGTATTGGTAAACAAAAGCACCACAACCAGTATTTTTAATAAATAATTCATTTTATTTTGTTTTACAACCATTCCTTTATAACCATCGAACGGTATCAAATTTAGAACAAAATCTGATACCGTTTCAATAAATAATTTCAATTTAAGTACACTTTATTCCCACTCAATTGTGGCAGGTGGTTTTGAACTAATATCATACACCACACGGTTTACCCCTTTTACTTTATTGATAATTTCATTCGAAATTTTCATCAAGAAATCATAGGGTAAATGAACCCAGTCAGCCGTCATACCATCAGTTGATTCTACAGCACGAAGCGCTACTACTTTTTCGTAAGTACGTTCATCACCCATAACTCCAACACTGTTTACAGGCAATAAAATTGCTCCTGCTTGCCAAACTTTATCGTACAATCCCCAAGATTTCAATCCATCGATAAATACCGCATCTACATCTTGTAAAATTTGTACTTTTTCTGGAGTGATATCTCCTAAGATTCGGATGGATAATCCTGGTCCTGGGAAAGGATGTCTTCCTAATAATTCCGGATCAATTCCTAAAGTAGCCCCCACTCTTCGCACTTCATCTTTGAAAAGCATGCGCAAAGGTTCTACAATTTGTAATTTCATATAATCTGGTAATCCACCCACATTGTGGTGCGATTTGATTGTAGCTGAAGGTCCTTTAACCGAAACCGATTCGATAACATCTGGATAAATAGTTCCTTGAGCCAACCATTTTACATCTTCGATCAAATGCGATTCGTCATCAAAAACTTCGATGAAAACACGTCCGATAATTTTACGTTTGGTTTCTGGATCGCTTACTCCTGCCAATTCCGACAAGAAACGATCACCTGCATCTACTCCTTTTACGTTCAATCCCATTCCTTTGTATTGATTCAATACATTTTGGAATTCGTTTTTACGAAGCAAACCATTATTAACGAAAATACAATATAAGTTTTTTCCAATGGCTTGGTGTAATAAAACTGCCGCAACAGTTGAATCTACGCCACCTGAAAGACCTAAAACTACTTTGTCATCTTGTAATTTTTCTTTCAATTCGGACACCATATCAGTAACAAAAGCATTAGGAGTAAAGTTTTGAGGCACCTCAGCAATGTTCACCAAAAAGTTCTCCAACATTTTAGTTCCTTCTGTCGAATGAAATACTTCTGGATGGTATTGAATTGCATAGGTTGTTTCACCTTCAATTCGGTAAGCCGCAAATTCTACATCATGTGTACTAGCTAATTTAATACCGTTAGTTGGTAATACTTTAATACTATCACTATGACTCATCCAAACCTGACTGTTTGGTGAAATACCTTGAAAGAAAACTTCGTCTTCTTTAATATAAGAAAGATTTGCTCTTCCGTATTCTCTTGTATTGGATGCAGCTACTTCGCCACCACTAAAATGGGCTAAATATTGCGCTCCGTAACATACCGCAAGCATTGGCAATTTACCTCTAATTTGAGACAAATCAGGATGTGGTGCATCTTCTGCGCGAACCGAAAATGGACTTCCACCCAAAATTACGGCTTTGTAGGGAGATAAATCGGTTGGAAAATTGTTGTAAGGAAAAATTTCGCAGAATATATTTAATTCGCGAACTCTACGCGCAATAAGCTGTGTGTATTGCGACCCGAAATCTAAAATAAGTACGTTGTGTTGCATGCGCAAAAATACTTTTAAAATTCGGAATTGAAAAATGGATTTTGAAAAAAATATATTTTTATTCTTTGACCAATAAAATCGTTGCTTTAAAGCCTGTTCCAAGGTTCCATTGGCTTGCAGAAATCAAACTACCCTTATCGTCATAGACCCTAAATTCAGCAGTATTGGGACCTGAAGTTCCTTGATTTAATGCTTCAAAATCAATTTTGTTAAACCCTTTTTCAAGCACGATCTCAAAACCTTTAAAAGCACTTTCAAGTGAAACAAAAGTCTCGATTACTTTATCATTTAAATAAACCCGAATATGATCACCATCAACCGCTGCAGCATCTCGATACATAACCCTTGCTTTATTGGCTTTGATTCTAAAATCACCCAAATTTTGATTTCTTCGGTACTCCATTTCTCCGGGATCATCCTCTTTTTTATTCAATCGCGCTTCTACTTCTCCACCGGGTTTGATAAATTCATTTTTTTGAATCATCGAAAAAGTATTGGTTTGTCCTAACTGATACGATTTGGCAGGAGCCGGTTTAGTAAATTGTGCTTCTGGACTATTAAAAACATTGGGCGCTTTAATAGAGGGAATATCGGAATTTGTAGGTGCTACTTTTTTGGGTTCAACCGCTTTTTTTGGAGCAATTGGAAACTTTCCTACAGGAATTGCCTTGAACTTTGCAGTGAACTCACTTTGCGCTTGACTATGCCATGCCCAAGCTATAAATACAATACAAAGTAATAGTCGTTTCATTTTTTTACCTAACTGATAGTCTTATGCTCACAAAAATAGTATAAATACCTTTTATGGTTCATTAATTAGAAAATTCTTAACAAAATCCAGTTGTAAAATTCTAACAAATGACTCCAAAAGACTTTGTTATGTAACCTCTTTTGTCAGAAAACAAAATCACTAATTCATCTCATTATCGTAAATTGCGCCACTTAATTTAAGTTGTAAAACAAACAAAATGGAAAGAAAAAATATCCTAACAGGCTCCCCATGGGAAGATAAAATGGGTTATTGTCGTGCCGTTCGCATTGGCAATATCATTGAAGTATCAGGAACCGTTGCTATCGTTGATGGCGAAAAAGTAAAAGCTGACGACGCGTACGCACAAACGTTAAATATTTTAGAACGGGTAGAAAAAGTTTTAGAAGACCTAAATACCAGTATGAAAGACGTTATTCGTACTCGTATTTTTACCACTGACATTACTACTTTTGAAGCAGTAGCAACAGCACACTCAACTTTTTTTAAAGACATTAAACCAACTACTGGTTTTTATGAAATAAGTAAACTAGTCGCTCCAGAGTATTTGGTGGAAATTGAATTTACCGCAGTTGTTGCGGCCTAATTCAAATTAGACGAAGTATAAAACAAAGCCGTAACGAATTTGTGTACGGCTTTTTTTATGCGATTCATTTTTGATTCATGAAATTAAACTATTTTTGAACCCAATCCATCATGCACTAAAAATGAACTTTAAAAATACTTTTCGTCTCTCCCTGCAATGGCTCATCATTTGTACTTTGATAGGATTGTTTTCAGGTTCAGCATCGGCATTCTTTTTAGTCACTTTAGAATGGGTTACTCAGATTAGAGAAAATCATAATTGGATTATTTGGCTGTTGCCAATTGGAGGTTTTTGCATTGGTTTACTGTATCACTTTTACGGCACATCCGTGGTTAAAGGCAATAATTTACTTTTAGAAGAATACGAAAATCCGCAACAAGCCATTCCTTTCAAAATGGCGCCATTGGTTCTCATAGGTACATTAATTACTCATTTGGTTGGAGGATCAGCGGGACGCGAAGGAACGGCAGTACAAATAGGTGGCGCTATTGCCGACCGATTTTCAAATTGGTTCCAATTGGATAAAACAGACCGAAGAACGATCCTGATTTTAGGAATTAGTGCTGGGTTTGCTTCTGTGTTCGGAACACCTCTAGCAGGTGCTTTATTCGCTTTGGAAGTGGTATACTTTAGTAAAATCAATTTCAAAAGTGTAGTTTTATCTTTTGTAGTGGCTTTTGTAGCCTATTATACCGTAGAATTCTGGCAAGTCGAACACACACAATATAGTGTTCCAATTCTTCCAAAAATTAACGGAATCAATTTAGTTTGGACAATTGGAACCGGAATTCTATTTGGCTTTGCCGCCTTATTATTTTCAAGAACGACACATTTTTGGAATCAATTATTTTCAAAATACATTCAATATGCACCAATTCGACCGTTAGTTGGCGGAATTATTTTAGCTGTAAGCATTTATTGTATTGGAACAACAAAATACATAGGATTGGGAGTTCCTGAAATAATGAAAGCTTTTTCAACTCCCAACGAATCCTATGATTTTCTCTTAAAAATACTATTCACCGGTTTTACATTAGGCGCAGGATTTAAAGGTGGCGAAGTCACTCCGCTTTTCTTTGTAGGCGCTACTCTAGGAAGTGCTTTATCAGGAATAGTTCCAATGCCAATAGCATTGTTAGTAGGCATGGGATTTGTTGCTGTTTTTTCGGGAGCCACCCACACACCGATTGCCTGTACAGTGATGGGCATGGAACTCTTTGGAATTGAAAGTGGGATTTTTATTGGAATTGCTTGCGTTGTAGCCTATTTTTCTTCGGGGTCTATTGGAATATATGCATCGCAAATTGTAAAAGGACCAAAATACCATTTTTACCAAAAAATAAATCGCTTTCGATTGGACCTTTTTTAGTCTTGTGAAAAAGAGGTTAAATAGTTAACTAATTTTTCGTTTAAATTAAAAAAATGTAATTTCGCAATCTATGAAAACACAAGACATACAAGCGATTCAGGAGTTGTTAGCTACTCCAAAAAAAATTGCCATAATTCCACACCGTGGACCCGATGGAGATGCCATGGGTTCTACCCTAGGTTTGTACCATTTTTTACTTAAAAATAACCACCAACCTACTGTGATTTCGCCCAACGAAATGCCACACTTTTTAGAGTGGCTTCCGGGAGCAAACACTGTAAAAATATACGAAAAAGACAAAGCGACTTGTACCCAAATTTTAGAAGAAGCTGAAGTTGTTTTCACTTTAGATTTCAACGCTTTGCACCGTACCGGTGAAATGGAAACGGTTTTAAGTACACTTACTGCTCCCTTTATCATGATTGATCACCATCAATTTCCTGATAATTATGCAACCTTTACTTATTCGGATATCAATTTTGGTTCTACTTGCGAAATGCTGTATAACTTCATTTGCTTTTTAGGTAAAAAAGCAGATATTGACGAAAACATCGGAACTTGCATTTATACTGGAATTCTAACTGATTCGGGATCTTTTCGTTTTCCAAAAACCACCGGAACTACTCACCGAATCATTGCCGAATTAATTGATTTAGGCGTAAAAAATACTGTGATACCAACCTTACTTTTTGATAATAGTTCGTTTGGACGATTACAAATTTTGGGTCGTGCTTTACAAAACATGAAGGTGTATACAGAGCACAAAACAGCTTATACTTATTTGACACAAGACGAACTGGATTCTTTTGATCATGTTAAAGGAGACACAGAAGGTATTGTCAATTATGGATTAAGCATCAAAGGCATTATTTTTACTGCGATTTTCATTGAGAATAAAGACGAAAAGATTATTAAAATATCGTTCCGTTCCCAAGGCGATTTTGATGTCAATCAGTTTGCAAGAGATCATTTCAATGGTGGGGGTCATATCAATGCTGCTGGAGGAAAATCAGAAAATGCTATGGAAGATACCCTTAAAAAGTTTGAAGATTTAGTTAGAAACCTACCTATTTAAACCATGAAAAAATTAATTTTTACAATAGGAGTTACTATTCTTTTAGCAACCACTAGTTGCCACAAAAACCAAGAAGCTCGAAAACCAATCTCGCATAGCTCAGGTTCTTTTATGAAAGAATCTGTGAATCGCAACAAAAAATTAATTGCTGGGGAAGAAGCTGAAATTGCGCGCGTGATTCGTCAAAACAAAAAAGTAAAGTTTATCGCTTCAACTAAAGGATTTTGGTATTCCTATATAATTACGAATAAAAAAGATACGCTCTCTCCCAAAAAAGGAGATGTAGCTTTATTCGATTATGAAGTTAAAGATCTTAAAGGACGTGTTATTTATTCTAAAAGCGAGTTGGGCCCACAAACTTATTTTGTTGACAAACAGAATATAATGACCGGACTTAGAGAAGGAATCAAGTTAATGCACCGAAATGAAAAAATTAATTTCCTTTTCACCTCAACTATTGCTTACGGATATCATGGAGACAATAAAAAAATTGGAACCAACAAACCGCTTCTCTGTATTGTAACTCTTCGCGATTTTATGTCGGAAGCCAATTATGACCAAAAAATGAAAGCCAACTCAAATACTGTTGCTGAAACTCAAAACGATTCTATAACCAACTAATTATACAATGAAAAAACGTTTTTTATTTGCCTTAGCCATTATTGCTTCTTTGTACTCTTGTAAAGAAGAAAACAACAATTTACCTGATGGTTTGTATGCCAAAATTGAAACCAATAAAGGAGAAATTATTGTACAATTGGATTATGAAAAAGCGCCCATTACCGTAGCAAATTTTGTAACACTTGCCGAAGGTAAAAACGAATTTGTTACCAATGAAAATATCAAAAATAGACCTTTTTATGACGGATTGAAATTTCACCGTGTAATTGAAAATTTCATGATCCAAGGTGGCGATCCACTTGGAACAGGTTCTGGAGATGCAGGATACAAATTCAAGGATGAAATTACAGACGCTCGATTTGATAAAGCTGGTGTTTTGGCTATGGCCAATAATGGACCAGCAACCAACAGCAGTCAGTTTTTTATTACTCATCTTGAAACGCCTTGGCTAGATGGAAAACACACCATTTTCGGTCATGTTGTGGGTAACGGAATGGAAGCAGTGAACAAGATTTTGCAAGATGATTATATGAGTAAAGTAACAATCATTCGAAATGGAGATGCTGCTAAAAAGTTTGATGCGGTAAAAGTATTCCATAACTTTTTTATTGCAGAAGCTGAAAACCAAAAAAAACAAGCTAGCATTGACGCAGAAAACAAACGTGTTTTTAACCAAAAGTACAAATCAGTAATTGAGGCGAAACTTAAATATTTTGCAGCATTAAAAGCCAAAGCAACTAAAACGAAATCAGGTTTAGAATTTGTTATTACCCAAAAAAGTGGTGGAAAAAAACCCAAAATTGGAACTGGAATCTTTATCCATTACGCAGGCTTTTTGGAAAACGGAACTTTGTTTGATAGTAGTATCGAAAGTGTTTGCAAGACGTTTGGTACATTTGATGCTAACAGAGCAGCTCAAAACGGCTACCTAGCTATTCCTTTTCAAGCTGGTAGAAAAGACGGAATGATTCCTGGATTTATTGAGGGAATTGAACAATTATCTTATGGAGATAAAGCCGTATTATTTATTCCATCTAAATTAGGATTTGCAGAAGCTGGCGCTGGAGAAGTGATTCCGCCCAATGCGAATCTTATTTTTGAAGTTGAATTAATGACACCGAAAAATTAAATCTTAAAAATTAAACCTGATGAAATATCAATTAGTAGCATTCTTGTTTTTAGGAATCGTAAGTATTCAAGCACAAAAATTAAAAAAAGGCCTTCCTGCAAAAAAACCAGCCATCGCACAAATGGCGAATACAACAATAAATGATGGAATTTTTGCCTCAATTCTTACCAATAAAGGAACTATTGTTATCCAATTGGAATACCAAAAAACTCCGGTTACTGTGGCCAATTTTATTAGTTTAGCTGAAGGTAAAAATCCTTTTGTAACCAATGAAAAAGTTAAAGGCAAGCCTTTTTATGACGGATTAACTTTTCATAGAGTAATTAACAACTTCATGATCCAAGGAGGTGACCCTGCCGGGAATGGTACTGGAGGTCCGGGTTATACTTTTAAAGATGAGTTTACCGATTTAAAACACAACAAAGGTGGTATTCTTTCGATGGCTAATTCGGGTCCCGCTTCTAACGGAAGCCAGTTTTTTATAACACACAAAGACACTCCATGGTTAGATGGTGTTCACACCGTTTTTGGGCATGTAACTCAAGGAATGGAAGTAGTCAATAAAATTGAACAAAACGACCAAATTATCAAGCTAACTATTTCTCGTAAAGGAACTCTAGCAACTAAATTTGATGCTGTTAAGGTATTCTCTGATTATTATGCTAACAAAGCAGAAGAGGCAAAAAAACAAGCAATAATTGATGCTGAAAACAAAGCCAAACAAGCTGCTTTACAAGCTGAAAAAAAACGAATTTATCTTGAAAAATACAGTGCCGTAATTAAAGAAAAGGCAGCTTATTTAGCGGCAAGTAAAGCTACAGCAACTACCACGCTTTCGGGATTACAATATGTAGTACTTCAAAAAGGAAGTGGTGTCAAACCTGTAAATGGTAGTACCATCTATTTTAAATATGCTGGTTATTTTGAAGATGGAAATGTTTTTGACAGTAACTACGAAGAAGTAGCTACAACTTTTGGACTATTCGATCAAACACGAAAAGATCAAAATGGCTACCTAGCCTTTCCTTTTGAAGCTGGTAAAAAAACAGGAATGATTCAGGGGTTCATCGAAGGGATGAGTTTAATGGATTTAGGCGATAAAATTCTTATCTACATGCCCTCTAAATTAGCATATGGTGAAAGAGGGAACGGACCTATTCCTCCGAACACTAATTTATTTTTTGAATTGGAAATTACAGACAAAGCACCTGCTCTACAAAAATAAATATCAAAAAAAATCCTCAACCACTGTTGAGGATTTTTTTTATAATAGAGTCATTAAATTACTTTCCAAACTTCCAATCAAACTCGTCTTTTGAATTGATGATCGCTCCAATTTCAAACTTCACTACTTCTTCAAATTCGGTTTGAAAAATGATCCAATTTTCTTCATTGAAGTAATTTTCAAACGTATCAAATTCTTCTTGAGTGAATTTGGTAATATTTTTAGAAACTAAATCTTGTTTCACATCGGTAATCTTTTTACCAATAATAGTATTTCCAAACAACTCTAAATCAGCACCAGAAGCTACAATATATCCCAACTTAAAATCTTCTTCTTGATAAAAAGTCAAACGGGATTTCAGTTTGTTGTACACTAAAATCTGGTTGTTATCTTCGTCTTTATAATTGCGATCTGGTTTCCCATAAATGGCTTCAACGTCTTTTTGTTTCATTCCAAAAAGCAATTTGTCGATTCCGTTTTTCAGATTAATTTTCATAATTTGTTATTGTTTAAAAACTGTGATAAAATCTATTCGTTCATTTCGTCAAAACGAACAGGCACTTGAGGATCATAACATGGACATTTGAATTCTTCCAAGGTGGAAGCTAATAATTCCATCGTTTTACCTTCGGTTCCATAACAATCAATTAGAATACTTTGTGGTGTTGATTTTACTTGAAAAGCGCCTTTTCCATTAGAATTTTTCCAACTATTCTCATCCACCTTTTCCCAGCTTGAAAAAACACTAGCTATACGATTGAGTATCACATTCACAGGTAATTCTTCTAATCCTTCAACCATTTCCTGCTCCACCAAAGCTTCGTAAACCAATTGATGATTCAAATAAACACCTTCCTGATACTGCCAAAATACTAATTCGTACATCTAATTGTTTTACATTATATTAATACTCGAAAGTACCGTATTCGCTAGAAATAGTTAATTTTTTAGTTGCCGAAGCTTCTACTCTACCCACAATTTGAGCCTCTACATTAAATGATTTTGAAATGGCAATAATGTCCTGCGCTACCGCTTCAGGAACATACAATTCCATTCGGTGACCACAGTTGAAAACCTGGTACATTTCTTTCCAGTCGGTTTTAGATTGCTCTTGAATCAATTGAAACAAAGGCGGAACCGGAAACAAATTGTCTTTTATAATATGAAGATTATTGACAAAATGTAAAATTTTAGTCTGCGCTCCTCCACTACAATGCACCATTCCGTGAATTTCTTTAGACGAATAGGTATCTAAAATTTTCTTGATAATGGGAGCATAGGTTCTGGTTGGCGAAAGCACTAATTGCCCCGCATCAATAGGAGAATTCTCTACTGCATCTGTCAAATTAACTTGACCTGAATAGATCAATTCGTCAGGAACTGCAGCGTCAAAACTCTCTGGGTATTTGTGTGCCAAATATTTTCCAAACACATCGTGACGTGCCGAAGTCAAACCATTACTTCCCATACCACCATTGTAACTTTTCTCGTAAGTAGCTTGTCCAAAAGACGCCAAACCTACGATTACATCACCCGCTTGGATATTAGCATTATCAATCACTTTAGCACGTGGCATTCTTGCCGTAACCGTAGAATCCACAATAATAGTTCGAACTAAATCACCTACATCAGCGGTTTCTCCTCCAGTAGAATGAATCGTTACCCCAAACGAATCCAATTCTTTAATTAATTCCTCTGTACCATTAATGATTGCCGAAATTACTTCTCCAGGAATTAGATTTTTATTTCTTCCAATAGTTGATGAAAGCAAAATATTATCGGTAGCTCCAACACATAACAAATCGTCAATATTCATGATCAACGCATCTTGCGCAATGCCTTTCCAAACCGAAATATCTCCTGTTTCTTTCCAATACATATAGGCTAAAGACGATTTAGTACCTGCGCCATCGGCATGCATTATCAAGCAATAGTTTTCGTCTTGAGTTAAATAATCGGGAACGATTTTACAAAAAGCTTGTGGAAACAATCCTTTGTCAATATTTTTTATGGCATTGTGTACATCTTCTTTGGATGCCGAAACACCGCGTTGTGCGTATCTTTTTGAAGTATCTGAACTCATGTAGTTAGTGGTGTAGTCCGCCTTTCGGCAAATTGTATTTTGGGCAAAGATAATTATTTTTTTGGCTTTTGCCTAAGTAGAATTGGCAACAAATTATCTATTTTTCTTTCATAAAAAAGCCTCTCTGAAATGAGAGGCTTTGTGTAAAATGAATGTGATTATTATTTAGTAAACAATAACTCTCTGTATTTAGTAAGCGTCCACATCTCATTATCTACCAGTAATTCTAACTTATCGCAATGGTTTCTGATGACTTCAAAATAAGGTTTTACTTTATTACAATAGGCTTCTGCCATTGCTTGAGCATCCGTTAATTGATTTGCTTTTTTTCTTTCGTTGGTCATTTCCTCTACTTTCGTATTGATTCCTTCGATATGAGCCGAAATTTGTTTGATTATCGCGATTTGCTCTTTAGAAACACTTTCAAAATCTTTACCGAAAATTTCTTTTAATCCGCGAACATTCTCAATCAAATTATTTTGGTAACGAATGGCTGTTGGAATTACATGATTACGAGCAATATCTCCTAAAACTCTACCTTCAATTTGGATTTTTTTGGTGTATTCTTCCAATTCAATTTCGTATCGCGCTTCTACCTCAATATGATTCATAATTCCTAGTTCAGCAAATAAATCCAAAGCTTGTTTAGAAGCCCTAGCTTTCAATGCTTCGGGAGTAGTTTTATAATTACTCAAACCTCTTTTAGCCGCCTCTTGTTCCCAAGCTTCGCTGTAGCCATCACCCTCAAACAAGATTTTTTTAGATTGCTTGATGTATTCTCTTAACACGTTGAAAATGGCATCGTCTTTTTTCATGCCTTTTTCGTCAATTAAGGTATCCACTGCTACTTTAAAATCGCGCAATTGTTTGGCCACAATTGCATTCAAAGTAGTCATTGCATTCGAACAATTGGCAGAAGAACCAACGGCTCTAAATTCAAATTTATTGCCCGTAAAAGCAAATGGAGAGGTTCTATTTCTATCGGTATTATCCAGCATTAAATCTGGAATTTTACCAACTACATTTAATTTTAAATCGGTTTTTTCTTCAGGAGATAATTTCCCTGTGGTTACCCCTTCTAACTCCGCTAAAACTTTAGTCAAAGATTCTCCAATAAAAACCGAAATAATGGCAGGTGGTGCTTCATTAGCTCCCAATCGATGGTCGTTACTGGCAGTAGCAATAGAAGCTCTCAACAACGATTCATTGTCATTAACCGCTTTGATAGTATTGATAAAGAAAGTCAAAAACTGCAAATTACTCATTGGTGTTTTGCTTGGACTTAACAAGTTCACCCCAGTATCAGTAGCCAACGACCAGTTGTTGTGCTTACCAGAACCATTTACCCCTTTGAATGGTTTTTCGTGAAATAGTACTTTAAAATCATGACGCTCGGCTACTTTTTCCATCACGTCCATCAACAAACAGTTGTGATCTACAGCCAAATTGGTTTCTTCAAAAATAGGTGCCAGCTCAAATTGGTTTGGTGCCACTTCGTTATGACGTGTTTTTACCGGTATACCCAATAACATACACTCTTGTTCCAAATCTCTCATGTAGGTCAACGCACGTGTTGGTATAGATCCAAAATAATGATCGTCTAGTTGTTGTCCTTTAGCCGATGTATGTCCTAACAAAGTACGACCTGTCATCATCAAATCAGGACGCGATTTTGCCAGCGAACGATCAATTAAAAAATATTCTTGTTCCCAGCCCAAAGTGGCCGTTACTTTTTTAACATTTTTGTCAAAATACTTACACACTTCTGTAGCGGCATCGTCCATAACCGTAAGTGCTCGCAATAAAGGTGTTTTATAATCTAAAGCCTCACCGGTATAGGATATAAAAACTGTTGGAATACATAAAGTAGTTCCAAAAATGAATGCTGGAGAGGTTGGATCCCAAGCGGTATAGCCTCTTGCTTCGAAGGTATTTCTAATTCCTCCATTTGGAAAACTGGAGGCATCAGGTTCTTGTTGCACTAATTGCGCACCGCCAAATTTTTCAACAGGATCACTGCCATCATAAGACGTTTCAAAGAAAGCATCGTGTTTCTCAGCGGTTGTGCCTGTGAGCGGTTGAAACCAGTGGGTATAATGCGTAACTCCTTTAGAAAGCGCCCATTCCTTCATTCCCATAGCGACATAATCCGCAATTTTTCTGTCAATTTTTGTCCCATGTTGAATAGCTCCTTGTACCGCTTTGAAAGCCTCTGAAGTTAAATATTGCTTCATCGCTTTGGCATTAAATACATTGGATCCAAATAGGATTGATTTTTTTTCAGTTTCTTCAAAGTGGAGAGGCTTTCTTGTAGAGGCTTCTCTTAAAGCTTGAAAACGTATTGTTGACATTTTGACAATTTTAAATTATTAAATACTCATTTGTACTAAGTAAAGCAAATATAAACAATAATGAACAATAAAAAATGAAGTGCCCCTTTTGCGAAATTATTTTTTATAAGTGCTAAAAATTGTTATTTTTTAAATATACCCCTATTAAAATGCAGTTCTGTGAAAAGTAACCTATTACAATATAAAAACACCCCCTTTTTTTTCAGCACTAAAAAAAATATTTTAAATTTGTACCAGAATTTGAATCACAAAATAAATTTATAGTATCATGGCTAAAATTAAATTAGAATACCTTTGGTTAGATGGTTACGAACCAACTCAAAATCTTAGAAGTAAAACTAAAGTAGAAGAGCACGAAAACTTTCAAGGAACTTTAGCAGAAATTGGAAACTGGTCTTTTGACGGGTCTTCAACAAAACAAGCTGAAGGCGGATCTTCTGACTGTTTATTAGTACCAGTTGCAATCTATCCAGATCCAACTCGTGTAAACGGATATTTAGTAATGTCAGAAGTTATGTATGCTGACGGAACACCACACCCTTCTAATGGTAGAGCAACTATCGACGACGAAGATGACGATTTCTGGTTTGGTTTTGAGCAAGAATATTTCATCATGGATACTAAAACTTTATTGCCTTTAGGATTCCCTGTTGGAGGTTACCCTGCACCACAAGGTATGTATTACTGTTCAGTTGGTGGAAAAAACACTCACGGAAGAAAATTAGTTGAAGAGCATGCAGATTTATGTATTGCTGCTGGAATTAATTTTGAAGGTATTAACCAAGAAGTTGCTTGTGGACAATGGGAATTCCAATTGTTTGCTAAAGGAGCTAAAAAAGCAGGTGATGAAATCTGGGTTGCTAGATACTTATTAGATCGTTTGACTGAAAAATACGGTTACTATATTGAATACCACCCAAAACCATTGGGAGACACTGACTGGAATGGTTCTGGTATGCACGCTAACTTCTCTAACTCTGTATTAAGAACATGTGGAGATCAAGCTACTTACGAAAGAATCTGTGAAGCGTTCCGTCCAGTAACTAAAGAACATATTGCTGTTTATGGGGCATACAACGAACAACGTTTGACTGGTAAACACGAAACTGCATCTATCCACGATTTCTCTTATGGAGTATCTGATAGAGGAGCTTCTATCCGTATCCCATTAATCACTGTTCAAAAAGGATGGAAAGGTTGGTTGGAAGATAGAAGACCAGCTTCAAATGGAGATCCATACAAAATTGCTGCTAGAATTATCAAAACTGTAAAATCAGCTTTGTAATCTAAATCCAATTATATCAAATGAGTGCCTTCCAAAAGAAGGCACTTTTTTTATTCCTAATCTAAAAACCTTATTTTTGTTTTATGGAAAACACATTGAAATTATATATGGTTATGTTGGGCTGCACGCCTAAAGGCCGATTTACTGAACAACACGATATTTTTTTTGGAATAGGCAATTCTTTGAAGGAATTAATTCCGGAGATGAAAGCTTTTTGGCCTGAAGCCAAAGGTAAAATTCATATTGACGCTTGGCGTGAAGTAACAGCCGTGAATAATTATTCCATAGCCATTGTTCCAAAAAATCCAACTACAAACAATGAAAACCTATTCTTCATAAATTTAGGGGGCTACAAAGAAAACGAATTTGAAGAATACCATTATAAAACATTAGCAGTAGCTGAAAGCCTGGGTAAAGCAGCCAAAATAGCTAAAGCCACAACTTTTTATAAACACTATAGTTTCCCGGGTGCTACCTCACATATAGATGACAAATACGGCATTGATGTCGATGATATTCACAATGTTGCAGATATTTTAGCCCCAATTTTTAAGGAGCGTCATTCCATACAAATTATACCATCTGAAACCCGTTTAGAAGAGGATACACTTCACATTGGCTATGTGAAAATTGACACCCTCTAAACCCAATTTTCTAACACAATTCTGCTGTAGATTGTTTTAAAAACAAGGTGATTCAAATGAAAAATAAGTTTAGATTTGAAAATACATTAACAATTAACGAAGAGTTTCAAATAAACGCCTATGCAACGAATTACAATCCTTATTCACTGCGAAGATCAAAAATCAATTATTGCTACAGTGACCAATTATATTGCGGCTATTAATGGAAATATCATTTACTTAGATCAACATGTAGACGCTGACGAGAATGTGTTTTTTATGCGTTTGGAATGTGAATTTAGTGCCAAAGATTGGAATTTAGAATCCATTAAATCCCATTTCGAAACCCATTTGGCCAATCCTTTCAACATGAATTGGGAAATTTATCCTCAAGAACAAAAACCAAAAATGGCCCTATTTATTTCAAAATACGACCATTGCTTGTATGATATTTTAGGTCGTTATAGTGCAGGCGAATTGAATCTTGAAATCCCACTAATCATTAGTAATCATGAAGATTTAAGATCCGTTGCAGATCGCTTTGAGATTCCGTTTGAATATGTACCATTTACCAAAGAAATTAAAGCGCAAGGCGAACAACAACAATTGGATTTATTAGCGAAGCACCAAATTGACTTTGTCGTATTGGCGCGTTATATGCAGATTATCACTCCTCAATTAATTGCAGCTTACAAAAACAATATCATCAATATCCACCATTCCTTTTTACCCGCATTTCCTGGAGCCAAACCCTACCATTCGGCTTTCAAACGTGGCGTAAAAATCATCGGTGCAACAAGTCATTATGTAACCGAAGAATTGGACGAAGGCCCAATTATCGAGCAAGACATTACCCGCGTATCCCACTCCCATTCGATAGAAGATTTCATTATGAAAGGTCGTGACTTGGAGCGAATGGTTTTGGCACGTGCCATACAACTGCATGCTGAACGAAAAACCATAGTATACAATAATAAGACAGTGGTTTTTTCTTAGTGATAAACTTAACGAAACTCCAACAAACTAATAACACAACCTTAACAGTAATTAGTTGACTATCAAACTACTTTTGTAGTCGTAATGAGCTGGTTACTCGTTATTTGGTTTTGGTTAGTAAAAGGAATGTCGATAGCTTAGTTGCCTCGGCATTTTTTTATGCAATAATTTTGATAAAAGAAAGCACCTCTGAATTAAATAAAAGAGGCTGCTCTACATTTACAACATGTCCTGAATTTTGAATAACACAGAGTTTGGAACTACGGTAATGACTTTCCACTACTTTACGGACAGCAGGTAAGAACATATAATCTTCCTCTCCCATCACATACAAAGTTGGAATATTCAATTCCACCTGACGAAACCATCGCAAAACTGGATTGATTTCAGCAGTCAATTTGAACCATTTAATAAATTCTTTTTGGTATAATTTCTTGGCTTCGTTGATGAATAAAATACGTGATTGCTTGTGATTTTTATTAGGCATAATCACAAAGGCAAAAAAGCGATACAAAAGCAAATAAGGTAAGATATATTTAAATGTATTTCCAAGGAACATTAAAATCTGGGAACGGAAATTCATTTTTAAAATGGCACCACCCATAATCATACTTTGTACCCGATCAGGATACATTTCGGCCAACTGGCGAATTAAAATCGTCCCTAAAGAAATGCCCACAAAATGTGATTTCTGAATTTGCAAATAATCTAAGACTTCCAAAATATCATTGGCTAAAGCCGAAAAAGTATATTTTTGTTTGAATGCTTTCTTTATGTTCGTTTTGGATTCACCATGACCACGCAAATCTAACAACAGCACATTATACTCTTTTTGAAAATCACGAATTTGCTTGAACCATATAGACGAACTTCCTCCAGCTCCATGGACAAAAGTCACCCATTGGTCGCTGTTATTGTTCTCGTATACGGTGTAGTTGATCAAATTAGTTGTTTTTGTAAATATAGCAATTAATAGTTATTTAGCTTAGTATAGCCTGCATTTCTTGTTGCATTAACAAGGCTTCTGCTCTGGCTTTTTCGGCAAAATCAACTCCATTAGAGGCGTATATAATTGCTCTTGACGAATTAATCAATAAGCCCACATTGGTATTCATGCCGTATTTACAAACTTCAGACAAACTTCCACCCTGAGCACCAACTCCAGGAACAAGTAAGAAACTATCTGGTACTATTTTCCGAATTTCGGTAAAATATTCAGCTTTAGTGGCGCCCACAACATACATCAAATTGTGACTGTTTTTCCATGTTTTAGAGGTTTCTAAAACTTGCTTGTACAATTCCGTTCCATTCACATTCAACGTTTGAAAATCAAATGCTCCTTCATTAGAAGTCAACGCTAACATGATCGTATGTTTGTTTTCAAAAGCCAAAAACGGTTCCACTGAATCTTTACCCATATAGGGCGCGACCGTAACCGAATCAAAATTCAAATCCTCAAAGAATGCTTTGGCATACATCGAAGAGGTGTTGCCAATATCACCTCTTTTGGCATCCGCAATAGTGAAAATGTTAGGATAATTATCGTTGATATAGCGAATTGTTTTTTCTAACGACAACCAACCTTGTATTCCATAGGCTTCGTAAAAAGCTGTGTTGGGTTTGTACGAAACAGCCAGATCGTGCGTCGCATCAATGATGGCTTTATTGAATTCAAAAATAGGATCTTCTGTTTCCAATAAATGTTTCGGAATCTTAGTCAAATCCACATCCAATCCTACACATAGGAATGATTTCTTGAGTTGAATTTGGTCAATTAATTGTTGTGTTGTCATAGTAACATTATTTTAAAAAAAAATGCCGCACGCTAAAATTCTAGGAGGGCATTTTTATTTTTATAGTTTCATTTGCGCTTGAATTAAAAAACTTCGCTAGCTTCTTTTAGCTTCTCGGTATTGTTAACCAATTGTAATTCGTCAACAATTTTCTGAATATCCCCATTCATGATGTTACCCAAATCGTATAAAGTCAACCCAATTCGGTGATCGGTTACACGACCTTGTGCATAATTATACGTACGAATTTTAGCAGAACGGTCACCCGAACTCACTTGAGAAGTACGTTTAGACGCATCTTCTTCTTGTTTCTTAGCCAATTCCATTTCGTACAAACGAGAACGCAAAACCGTTAATGCCTTGTCTTTGTTTTTATGTTGCGATTTTTGATCTTGACATTGCGCCACCAATCCAGTTGGAATGTGCGTCAAACGAACAGCCGACTTAGTCGTATTCACCGACTGGCCTCCTGGTCCTGACGAACAAAAGAAATCCACACGCACATCATTCATATCAATTTGCACATCAAATTCTTCTGCTTCTGGTAATACCATCACAGTAGCTGCAGAAGTATGAACACGCCCTTGTGTTTCTGTTTGAGGTACACGTTGTACACGGTGTACACCTGCTTCAAATTTTAATGTACCATAGACATCTTCACCAGTTACTTCAAAAATTACCTCTTTAAATCCTCCCGAAGTTCCTTCGTTCATATCAACAACCGAGGTTCTCCAACCTCTTCCTTCACAGTATTTAGTGTACATTCGGAACAAATCTCCTGCAAAAATACTCGCTTCATCACCACCCGTTCCGGCACGTACTTCCACCATCACATTCTTAGCATCTTCAGGATCTTTCGGAATCAACATGAATTTGATTTCTTCTTCCAGTTCTGGCAAACGCTGTTTGGCTTCGTCCAATTGCATTTTGGCCATTTCGACCATTTCAGCATCCGAACCATCAGCAATAATTTCATTAGCCTCGTCAATATTAGCCATCAACAAAACATACTCGTCTCGTTTCTCAGCCAAAGCTTTCAAGCCTTTATATTCTTGATTCAATTGCACATACCGTTTCTGATCTGAAATTACATCGGGTTGAATAATCAAATCCGAAATCTCATCGAAACGTTGTTTTACTATTTGAAGTCTATCTAACATTGTATTAGTTCCTTTATTTGGACGGCAAAAATACAAAAAAGATTGCAGAAATAATTTCTGAATTTCAGATTTTTTAGGAGCTACTTCCAGCTGTTCGCTCTATCTGTATCGGCGAACCCCGCCGCCACAGGATACCACTACCATCTGGGCTAATTCAAATCTTTTTCTTAATATTGTAATCGTTACCACAACCTTTTTTAAATTCAACTCAATGCGTCTATTATTTCTTTTTTTAACCATCAGTTCGTTCCTGTTTTCATGTACTAATAGCCATAAAAATGAAAAAATAAAAACATCCGAATGGTTGGTAGGAGCATGGAAAAACCAATCCAAAGAAGGAATTGTAACCGAAACTTGGTCCAAACTAAATGACAGTACTTTAGCAGCAAGTTCTTTTTTCATCAAAGAAAAAGACACCTTACATTTTGAAAATATCGCTTTAACAGAAAAAGACGGTGAATTGGTCTATGAAACTACCATCCAAGGGCAGAATAATGACAAACCAATTTTATTCCCATTGATTTTAGAAACAGAAAACGAATTGGTTTTTGAGAACCTTCATAACGATTACCCTCAAAAAATCAGCTACCAAAGCAAATCAAAATCGGCAATTACCATTTCCATTTCAGGAAAACAATCCAAAAAAATAATTTCGGAACAATTCAAAATGACCAAAATAAAATAAACAACTTCTTTTGAGTTTAAAATTCAGCAACCTTACTTTATTTAAGTAAGGTTTTTTTTGTTTTTAATGAATTGATTTTCAGTTGCCCAAAAATGAACATTCAATATTATTAAGATTTAATCTAAATAAACTTTGATAATTCAATTGTTGCTTTTATATTTGCATCGTTATTTTAATTTATTCCAAATAAACAACAATGAAAAAGCAATTCTATATCTTAATTACGGTCTTACTATCTTGTTTTACAGCTTATGCACAAGAAACTGGCTCGATTGAGGGAAAGATACTTTCTATAGATGGGTATCCACTTTCGGGCATTTCAATTAAAATTGGAAAGAAAGTCTCTATTGCAAAAACAGACACAAAAGGCAATTTCCAGTTTGAAAATTTCCCTATTGGATTACACACCATTACCATTGAGGGGGAAGGTTTAAAAAAACAAACAAAAGAAATTAAAGTAATAGCAAATGAAGCCACAAAAGTAACTTTCACTTTAGAAGAGCAAATGGAAACTCTGAAAGAAATTGTAATCGTAATCAAAGAAAGCCCAAACAAACGAAAAGTAAGTGCCGTTCGTTCTGGTTTAAAGCCCATTGATATTCCGCAAAGTATGCAAACGATAGAAAACGAAGTTATTGCACAACAACAAGCTATTCGTTTGAGCGAGGTAATTAAAAATGCTAATGGTGTTTATGTAGGTTCAGCAAGAGGTGGCGCACAAGAATCGTTTTGGTCAAGAGGCTATGACATGTCGGCCAATAATATGTTCAAAAATGGTTTTCGTTACAATTCGGGTTCCATTCCCGAAGTTTCTTCTTTGGAAAAAGTAGAATTTTTAAAAGGAGGTTCCGCTTTACTATATGGAAATGTAGCTCCAGGAGGTATTTTAAATTTGGTAACCAAAACCCCTTCTTTCAAAAAAGGGGGCGAAATTGCTATGCAAATGGGAAGTAATGCTTTTTACAAACCATCCATCGATTTTTATGGACCCTTACATAAATCCATTGCTTATCGATTTAACGGTTCTTATGAAAATTCAGACAGCTTTAGAGAGGTGGTCAAAAGAGAACGCTATTACATCAACCCATCGTTCTTATTGAATATTAGTTCTAAAACGCAAATTACGCTTCAAGGTGATTTTATGAATGATCATTGGACACCTGATTTTGGTACTATACTTATTGGGAAACAAATTTATGATTTAGGAAGAAACAATTATTATGGCGCTTTATGGTCTGATGGAAACACCAAAACGGCAAGTACTTCTGCCTTATTGAATCATTCGTTTAACAAAAATTGGAAATTAAATTTCAATTCGTCCTACCAAAATTACGACCGTGAATGGAAAGGAACGGAGCGCATTCAAATAACCAATCCCAACGGAACATGGAGTCGTCCATTAGGTCAATACAAAAACTTAGAGGCTATTTTGGGCGAACAAATTAGCTTACAAGGCTGTTTTACAACCGGAAAAATTAAACACCAAACCTTTTCAGGTATTGATTATGAAAATTCGATAGCAACAGCACATACCTTTGTATTTTCGCCAATTACCTTTGATACTATCAATGTATTTTCTTTTGACCCTAACAATCAAACAACAACCGAACCCATAGCAGTCAATACTCAAAAAGTAGTCACCACTACCAACCGATTTGGAATCTATGCTCAAGACTTAATTTCGTTTACCGAAAAATTTAAAATGTTGGCTGGAATCCGTTGGTCTTGGCAAGAAGCCCAAGCCGAAACATTCAAATTAACTGCAAACCCGATTACTATAACAAAAGGGATTCAATTACAAGACAAAGCGTTTTCACCTAAAATCGGTTTCATCTATCAACCTGATAAAAACACCTCTATTTTTGCCAGTTATTCCAATTCGTTTACTCCAAATACTGGAACTACTGCTGACTTAAAACCGATTGAAGCTTCCATTATTGATCAATATGAAGTAGGTGTGAAAAAAGATTTTTGGAATGGCATTTTGAGTACTAATGTAACGGTGTATCAAATTACCAACAGCAATTTAGCACAAACTGCCGAGTTCAAAGCCGATGGCATTACTTTAAATACCGACACTACTATCAAAGTATTGAATGGTGAAACCAAAAGCAAAGGAATTGAAATTGATATCAATGCAAAACCAATCGAAGGATTAAATATTATTGCAGGTTATAGTTATAATGACAGTCGTTACACCAAAACAAACAAGGTAAATGGTGGTCTAATTGAAGGAGACCGATTGGTTAGAACTCCAGCTAAAACTGCTAATTTAAGTTTTTTTTACAACATTCCGGCTGGAAAACTAAAAGGATTATCTATAGGGGCAATAGGAAACTATATTGGAGAGCGTTTTGGAGGATGGAACGATCAATATGTAGTAAATACCAGTGGTGTAATTACCATTAATGATAGAGATTTTCCGATTCAAGGATATACAACTGTAGATGTTTCAGCGGGTTATTCGTATAAAAAATGGAGCATTTTATGTAAACTTTCTAATATCACCAACGAATTGAATTATACGGTTCACGAAAATTACAGTATCAATCCGATTGCTCCGCGCCAACTAATGACTAGTTTAAAATATAAATTTTAATTAAACCTTTATTAAATAGCTTAGTCTATAATGCAACCAAAAAAAATAATACTATGAAAAAAATCAATTGGAGAAACTTACACCGAGACTTAGGCTATTTCTATATTGGCTTAATTGTATCTTTTGCCTTTTCTGGATTATTAATGAATCATCGCGAAATGTGGCATCCTGAAAAATATACTTATGAAACCAAAGCGATTGAAGTGAAACTGCCCGCCGAAAGCGACATCAATGAAAAATATGCAGAAGATTTGGCCAAGCAATTGGGCATCGAAGGAAAATTGAAACGCCATATGGTCAAAAAAGGTGAATTCAGAATGTCATTTGAAAACCAAGATGTAGAAATTGACTTAAAAACCGGTAAAGGAGAAATTATCTCATTCTTCAAAACACCACTAATTAGTCAGACAATGCAGTTGCATAAAAACACTTCCAATTTTTGGATTTATTATTCCGATATTTTTGCAATAAGTCTAATTACCATTGCTTTAACCGGAACTGTTATGATCAAAGCAGGTAAATTCAGTTGGAAACAACGCGGTTGGAAATTAGCTGTTGCCGGAATTATTTTCCCTTTGTTATTCTTATTTTTATTAGGTTAGTTTTAAATATATTTCAAAAAAAAAATCCCGTTCTAAATTAGAACGGGATTTTTTTATTTAAAGGATGTATTATTTCAATCCTGCCAAACTTTGTTCAATGGTTGCAATTTTTGCCAAAGCATCGGCTTCTTTCTTGCGTTCCATTTCGATTACTTTTTCTGGCGCACCGGAAACAAATTTTTCATTCGATAATTTTCCTTGTACAGATTTCAAGAAACCTTTGGTGTAATTCAACTCTTCAGTCAACTTAGCAATTTCTTCTTCTACATTAATATTTCCAGTAATTGGAATAAAATATTCATTGGATTTCACTCGAAAAGACAACGCACCCTCTACTTTATCGGACACATAATCCAAAGCTGAAATATTTCCTAATTTACTAACCACTGCATCAAAATAGGTCGAAGATTTATCATTGTTCACTATTTTCAATTCGATTGAATCTTTGAACGGTATGTTCTTGTCTTTACGAATCGTTCTAATACCGGATATCACTTCAATCGTATTATCAAAATCAGCAATCAAACTCGCGTGGAATGATTTCATTGTTGGCCAAGTCGAAACAATCAACGCTTCTTCTTTCGTTCTTTCATCCAATAATTGCCAAATCTCTTCGGTCAAGAAAGGCATGAAAGGGTGCAATAATTTTAAATTATTTTCCAACATTTCGATGGCTTTCGCCAAAGTAACACTATCAATTGGTTGTTGGTATCCTGGTTTGATCATTTCCAAAAACCAAGAACAGAAATCATCCCAAACCAATTTATAAATACCCATTAAAGCATCTGAAATTCTATATTTTTCAAAATTATCTTCAATATCCAATAGGGTTTGTTGCAACTTGGCTTCGTACCATTCGATTGCCACTTTAGACGATTCAGGTTGCGGAATAGCATCGGATACTTCCCAACCTTTAATCAGTTTGAAGGCGTTCCAAATTTTATTGGTAAATGCTTTTCCTTGATTGCACAATTCTTCGTCAAACATAATGTCGTTCCCAGCAGAAGCACTCAACAACAAGCCTACACGAACTCCATCGGCACCAAATTTATCTATCAAATCTAAAGGATCAGGAGAATTTCCTAAAGATTTAGACATTTTACGTCGTTGTTTATCGCGAACCAAACCGGTCAAATAAACATTTGTAAATGGTTTTTTACCCGTGTATTCATATCCTGCTATTATCATTCGAGCCACCCAGAAAAACAAAATATCTGGACCTGTAACCAAATCATTGGTTGGATAATAGTAGTTAAAATCTTCGTTTTTAGGATCCATTATTCCTCCAAAAACTGCCATTGGCCACAACCAAGAAGAAAACCATGTATCTAAGGCATCAACATCTTGGGTTAAATTGGCTATTGTTAATTGTTGGTTATTAGTTTTTTGTTTTGCTAGAACCAAAGCCTCTTCAATAGTTTCGGCCACTACAAAATCTTCTTTTCCGTCGCCATAATAGTATGCCGGAATTTGTTGTCCCCACCATAATTGACGTGAAATATTCCAATCGCGAATGTTGTTTAACCAATGCGCATAAGTATTGTCAAAACGTTTTGGATGCAATTTAATTTCTCCGTCTTCTAATACGGCTTTGATCGCTGGTTTTACCAAATCCTCCATTTTTAAGAACCATTGGTCTGACAAACGAGGTTCAATAACGGCTTTAGTACGTTCTGAAGTTCCCACTTTATTCAAGTGGGTTTCCGTTTTAGCCAAGGCGCCAACTGTTTCCAATTCTTTAGCAATTGCCTCACGAACTACAAAACGATCTTGCCCTTGATAATGCAAACCAAAGCTATTTAAAGTAGCATCTTCATTAAAAATATCAATGATTTCAAGTTGGTGTTTTTCGCCCAAAGTTTTGTCGTTCATGTCGTGAGCAGGCGTCACTTTCAAACAACCTGTACCAAATTCGACATCTACATATTCGTCTTCAATTATTGGAATCACTCTACCGCAAATAGGTACAATCGCTTTTTTACCTTTTAAATGAGCAAAACGCTCGTCATTTGGGTTAATACAAATGGCTGTATCTCCAAAAATAGTTTCAGGACGTGTGGTAGCTACAGTTAAGAAATCGGTACTGCCTTCAATTTTATAGTTCAAGAAATACAATTTACCTTGTTGTTCTTCATAAATTACTTCTTCATCAGACAAGGTAGTTTTCGCTTCAGGATCCCAGTTGACCATTCGGTACCCACGATAAATCAACCCTTTGTTGTACAAATCAACAAACGAACGAATTACAGAGGCTGACATATCTGGATCCATGGTGAATTTCGTACGCTCCCAATCACAAGAAGCACCCAATTTTTTCAATTGTTCCAAAATTACTCCGCCATATTTGTCGGTCCATTCCCAAGCGTGTGCCAAAAATTCCTCACGAGTCAAATCATTTTTATTGATTCCTTCCGCTTTTAACTTAGCCACTACTTTAGCTTCGGTAGCGATAGAAGCATGATCAGTTCCAGGCACCCAACACGCATTCAATCCTTTCAAACGCGCTCTACGAATTAAAACATCTTGAATGGTATTGTTCAACATATGTCCCATATGCAACACTCCAGTCACATTGGGTGGTGGAATTACAATCGTATAGGGTGTTCTGTGGTCAGGCTCCGAATGAAAATAGTTGTTTTTCATCCAGTAGTCATACCATTTTTGTTCAATCGTTTTGGCGTCGAATTGTGCAGGAATTGTCATTGTATAGTAAATTCGTTTAATCGTTTAGTCGCACTTGTTTCTAAATTTAATATATAAATAAAAATTCAGGAAATATGCATTGCAATTCAGCTTACTTATTGCAAGCCAAATAAGCAACAAAAGTAAATAATTAAGTACACTATAAAAAGCGAAATAAAAATTTGTAGGGTAAATAAAAGAAACTAACTTTACTTGACATTTAAATCATTTTCAAAATGCAAAAAATAATCGCCTTTATTATATTCACTTTGTGTAGCAACATCAGTTTTTCGCAAGCTGCCAAAATAGAATTTTCTGCCAAAGAAAACACCATCGATTACGGAAGAGTAACTAAAGGGTCTGATTCTGGAATCCGTGTATTTGAATTTACCAATACAGGGAACGCTCCTTTAGTAATTACCAATGTACTTTCTACCTGCGGTTGTACCGTTCCAACTAAACCAGAAGCGCCAATCATGCCTGGAAAAAAAGGAAAAATTGAAGTAAAATACAATATGGCCACAGGCCCTATTCGCAAAACCATAACAGTAGAATCCAATGCCGCCAATTATGAAGGTGGTAGGATTGCGCTGAAAATAAAAGGAGAAGTAATAGAATAAAAGATTCTTTATCAATAATTTAGAAAACGCCTTTTGACTTCAAAAGGCGTTTTTTAGTATCCATTTTATGCATTTTATATCTTAAAAATATAACATTTTCGGGTGTTTTTATGAGCAATTACTGCGAATAATTCCCGAAACTTAGAAAAAAAAAGTGCAAATTTGCAATTCAAGAGTAAACACATGCCTAAATTATCTACACGAGGAAACTCCATGCCTGAATCGCCAATTAGAAAATTGGCTCCTTTCGCTGATTTAGCGAAAGAAAAAGGGCATAAAGTGTACCATTTAAACATTGGTCAACCCGATATTAAAAGTCCCGAAATTGCTATTAATGCAATTAAAAACATACAGCTAGACATTATAGAATATGGTCCTTCAGCAGGTTACGAAAGTTACCGAAAAAAGTTAGCCCAATTCTATACGAAGCAAAACGTAAACGTAAATCCTGAAGATATTTTAATCACTACGGGTGGATCCGAAGCCTTATTATTTGCCTTGGGGAGCATCATGGACCCGGAAGATGAATTGATTATTCCTGAGCCTTTTTATGCTAATTATAGCGCTTTTGCTGCCGAATCTGCTGCTAAAGTGGTTCCGGTTAATTCTGGTTTTGAAACTGGATTTGAGTTGCCATCTATTGCTGATTTCGAAAAGTTAATTACGCCAAAATCAAAAGCAATTTTGATTTGTAACCCGAACAATCCAACCGGATATTTGTATTCTGAATCTGAAATTCTACAATTAGGCGAATTAGCAAAAAAATACGATTTGTTCTTAATTGCCGATGAAGTTTATCGAGAGTTTATTTACGGTGATGACATTCACTATTCGGTAATGAATTTAAAAGAAGTAGAGCAAAATGTCATTATGATTGATTCGGTTTCCAAACGTTACAGTATGTGTGGCGCACGAATTGGTTGTATGGTGACCAAAAATAAAGATGTAATTGCTGCAGCAATGAAGTTTGCTCAAGCACGCCTTTGCCCTCCAACCATTGCACAAATTGCTTGTGAAGCAGCCATTGATACACCTCAAAGTTATTTTGACGAAGTGATCTTAGAATACCGAGGAAGAAGAGACACTTTAATTTCAGAACTTCAAAAAATTGAAGGGGTAAAAGTAACTACCCCTAAAGCCGCTTTTTATTGCATTGCTGAATTGCCTGTTGACAATACCGATGATTTTGCTCAATGGCTTTTAGAAAGTTACGATTTGAATGGCGAAACCGTGATGGTAGCTCCAGCTGGTGGATTTTACTCCACTCCAGGAATGGGATTGAACCAAGTGCGTATTGCCTATGTATTGAAAAAAGAAGATTTAGTTCGCGCTGTAGCTGTTCTAAAAGCAGCTATTCCAGTATATAACGCAACTAAAAAAGCGCAATAATTAACTAATTGTTAATCCAAAATAATATCTAAAGCAATACTCAAAAGGTATTGCTTTTTACTTTTTAATTAAACAAGGATTAAATCCAAAAAGGGCTTCCTTTTTTTGCATTTTATTAATTATCTTTACCGCTTGAATTGACATACCCATTATAACAATAGCTTAGATGATCAACAACGAAGAATTTCAAGACGAAATAGGAAATAATCATGTTAGTACCAATGCGAAAAATCCGCTGAGGGATGATGCTTTTGCTATTGCTGACGACGAAAAAATTGAACGAATTAAAAAAGATGTCGAAAATATCCTAACCACTTTGGGAATGGATTTGACCGATGATAGCTTAAAAGGAACTCCAAACCGAGTAGCAAAAATGTTTGTAAAAGAGATTTTTGGCGGATTAAATCCAGCCAGAAAACCTAAAGCATCTACCTTTGACAACAACTACAAATACGGCGAAATGCTGGTAGAAAAAAACATTACGGTGTATTCTACTTGCGAACACCACTTATTACCTATCATTGGAAGAGCACACGTGGCTTACATTTCGAATGGTACCGTAATTGGGCTTTCTAAAATGAACCGAATTGTCGAATATTACGCAAAAAGACCACAGGTTCAAGAGCGTTTGACCATGCAAATCGTCCAAGAATTACAAATCGCTTTAGGAACTGACGATGTAGCTTGCGTAATTGATGCTAAACATTTATGCGTGAATTCAAGAGGAATCGGCGATATTGAAAGTAGTACCGTGACTTCGGAATTTGGAGGTAAATTCAAAGAAGCCCAAACACGAAGAGAATTTTTGGATTACATCAAATTAGAAACGAAATTCTAAAAGCCTAGCCCTGATGGAAGCGGCATCCTTTACTGCCAGTTTTTGGCAGGAAAGATAGAGCAAACAGCAGGAATAAGCTCCTAAAATAAAGAACAATGCCATTATACAAAAGTCAACAACTGAAAATATACAATTCTCTTTCGGGAGAAAAAGAAGTCTTCACTCCTATTCACGAAGGGAATGTTGGGATGTATGTTTGCGGACCAACGGTGTATAGCAATGTGCATTTAGGAAACCTGAGAACCTTTATGTCGTTTGATGTGATTTTTAGGTATTTCCAACATTTAAATTACAAAGTGCGCTATGTTCGTAACATCACTGATGTAGGACATATCGTAGATGATGTGGATGAAGGCGAAGATAAAATTGCCAAAAAAGCACGTTTAGAACAATTGGAACCGATGGAAGTAGTGCAACGCTACACGGTCGATTTCCACGAAATATTAGGGGCATTTAATTTTTTACCTCCAAGTATTGAACCGACCGCTACGGGACATATTATTGAACAAATCGAAATCATCAAGAAAATAATCGAAACTGGAATTGGTTATGAAGCCAATGGATCGGTGTATTTTGATGTAGTAAAATTTAACGAAACCAACCATTACGGACGTTTGAGCGGCAGAAATATTGAAGATATGCTTGCCAATACTCGTGATTTAGATGGTCAATCTGATAAAAGAAATCCGCAGGATTTTGCCTTGTGGAAAAAAGCCGAACCGCAACACATTATGCGTTGGCCTTCGCCTTGGAGCGATGGATTTCCGGGTTGGCACTTGGAATGTACCGCAATGAGCACCAAATATTTGGGTAACCACTTTGATATTCACGGTGGCGGAATGGATTTGAAATTTCCGCATCACGAATGTGAGATTGCGCAAAACGAAGCTTGTACAGGACAAACTCCTGTGAATTATTGGCTCCATGCTAATATGCTTACGTTGAATGGTAAAAAAATGGCGAAATCAACGGGGAATAATATTTTACCTGGAGAAATCTTGTCGGGAGAAAATACGATTTTAAGCAAGGCATTTTCAGCTTCTGTAACCCGTTTCTTTATGTTGCAAGCGCATTACAGAAGTATCTTAGATTTTTCTGACGATGCTATTGTGGCTGCCGAAAAAGGCTACAAACGTTTGATGGAAGCGATGAGTAGTTTGGAATCAATTCAGCCAGCACCAAAAAGTTCATTGAATATAGCCGAATGGAAACAATTGTGCTATGACGCCATGAATGATGATTTCAACACGCCAATTTTAATTGCGCAGTTGTTTGAAGGTGTTCGTTTTGTGAATCTATTAAAAGAAGGCAAAGAAACCTTGACTACCGAAGATGCAACCACTTTTGCAACTGCAATGAATGCATTTGTATTTGATGTTTTAGGCTTAGAATCTGAGAATGCTAGCGAGGGAAATAACGATAAATTAGAAGGTACCGTAAACTTATTGATCGAAATGCGAAAACAAGCCAGAGAAAATAAAAACTTTGCTTTGTCAGACCAAATTAGAGATCAATTATTGGCATTAGGTATTCAATTAAAAGACGGGAAAGACGGAACAACTTTTAGTTTGTAATACTATTGTTAGTTGAGCGACTCATCCAAAAAATACAACTATGGTATCTAAGATTCTCATTTTTCCTTTTTTGATGTTGGTTCGCTTTTACCAACTAGCTATATCCCCATTTACACCTGCCGCATGCCGTTTTGAACCAACTTGTTCTTCCTATATGCTTGAAGCCTTACAAACTCATGGATTAATTTATGGATTATTTCTAGGTACAAAACGGATTTTGAGTTGCCATCCTTGGGGAAAAAGTGGCTACGATCCTGTTCCTGCTAAAAAATGCCAACACAAACTCTAATCTCTATTAAAACTTTATTTTAACACTAAATAAATAAACAAAATGACACCAACTTTATCTATCGTTTGGAATCCTTCAGAAGGAATTGATTTGGGTTTTTTCATGATTCGTTATTACAGTTTAATGTTTGTAATTGCCTTCGGATTAGGCTGGTACATCATGAAGCATATTTTCGTTCGCGAAGGCGAAACAATTGAAAAACTAGATTCGTTGTTTATTTGGACGGTGGTAGCTACTTTGGCTGGCGCGCGTTTAGGGCACGTTTTCTTTTACGATTGGGAGTACTTTAGAAACAACCTCCTAGAAATCTTTTTACCGGTTCGATTTGAACCTAGTTTCCATTTTACTGGTTTTACTGGTCTAGCTAGTCATGGGGCAGCTATCTCAATCATTGTAGCCATGTATTTTTACAGTAAGAAAATTTTACAAAAACCACAGTTATGGATATTGGATCGCATTGTGATTCCAGTAGCAAGTGGTGCTATATTTGTTCGAATTGGGAACTTTTTTAATTCAGAGATTATTGGACAAGAAACCTCTTCTTCTTTTGGGATTCAATTCATTAGAGATTATTTTAGCCCAAGAGATGCGGTCAATGCTACTCAAATTGCAGATCCAAAAGAGGCGTATGCAGCGATTGCAACCGACCCAAAATTTGCCACACTCTTAGAACAAGTTCCTGCTAAACATCCAACCCAATTATACGAAGCCTTTTGCTATATTTTTGTTTTTGCGATTCTATTTTTCTTGTATTGGAAAACGGAAGCTAGAAAAAAATCAGGTTATTTATTTGGCTTGTTTTTAGTCTTATTATTCTCTGTTCGAATTGTAGTAGAATCAGTTAAAGAAAGTCAAGGCGGATTTGAGAGTGCCTTAGGATTACTATCTACAGGACAATGGTTGAGTATTCCATTTATTGTGACAGGTCTTTATTTTGTATTTACTGCGAAACAGATAAAAGAATAGCATTTAAAAAACCTTGGTGTATAAATAAAAAAAGGCTGTCCTAATTGGACAGCTTTTTTTATTTTATATAGCAACTATTATTGAATAGGTACTGTTTTAACTCCCATATTATACAAGGTGAAGGCTTGTAGATCAGCTGCTTCTTCAATGGTTTTTGAAACGGGTTTACCGGCGCCATGACCTGCATTGGTCTCTATTCGGATTAAGACTGGATTAGATCCGGCTTGTTTGGCTTGCAACTCAGCCGCAAACTTAAAACTATGCGCAGGTACTACTCTATCGTCATGATCACCAGTTGTAACTAAGGTTGCTGGATATTTTACACCCGCTTTCACATTATGTACTGGCGAATAGGACTTAATATAATCGAACATCGCTTTAGAATCTTCGGCTGTCCCATAATCATACGCCCAACCTGCACCAGCAGTAAAGGTATGGTAACGCAACATGTCCATCACACCCACAGCTGGCAACGCTACTTTCATTAAGTCTGGTCGTTGTGTCATTGTGGCTCCAACTAATAAACCGCCGTTAGAACCGCCTTTTATGGCTAAGAAATTAGACGAGGTATATTTTTGTGCGATTAGGTATTCGGCAGCGGCAATAAAATCATCAAAAACATTTTGCTTTTGCATTTTGGTTCCTGCATCGTGCCATTTTTTTCCATACTCTCCTCCACCTCTTAAATTAGCAACCGCATAGATTCCACCCATTTCTAACCAAACCGCATTAGCAATACTAAAAGAAGGAGTTAAACTCACATTAAAACCGCCATAAGCATACAAAATAGTTGGATTCTTGCCATTTAAAGGAGTCCCTTTTTTATAGGTAATAATCATGGGCACCTTAGTACCGTCTTTAGAAGTATAAAAAACTTGTTTAGAAGTATAATCTCCGCTTACAAAATCCACTTTAGGTTGTACATAAAGAGACGATTTTCCATCAACAGGAGAAAATTGATAGGTAGAGCTTGGCGTTACATAATTGGTAAACGAAAAATACAATGAAGTATCTTCATTCTTTCCGCTAAAACCTGTAGCCGTTCCCAATCCTGGTAATTCAATTTCACGTACTAATTGACCATTGTAATCAAATTGTTTTACTAAGGAAACGGCATCTTTCATATAATTAGCAAAGATAAATCCAGCACCCGTTGAAGGTGACAAAACCTGATCCGTTTCGGCGATGCAGTCTTTCCAATTGTCGGCAGTTGGATTGGAAACATCAACAGTAACTATTCGCTTATTTGGAGCTTTATAATTCGTCACTATGAACAACTTGGTACCTTGGTTGTCCAAAACATCCACATCGTATTCAAAACCGGCGTGAATTAGTTGGATTGGAGCATTGGGTTTGGTTAAGTCTTGCAAATACAATTCATTTCCTGAAGTTGAATTCGCTGCAGAAATAAACAAATAATGATTGTCATCCGAAACACTTCCTCCAACATAACGTCGTTTTTCTTTATCGCCAAAAACCAAGACATCTTCCGATTGACTGGTACCCAATTTATGAAAATACAATTTGTGCTGGTCGGTCTTAGCCGATAATTCGCTTCCTTTTGGTTTATCATAACTAGAATAATAAACACCTTCATTGGCTTTCCAGGACAACCCACTGAACTTGACATCGATCAGATTATCTCCAATACTTCCTTTGGTTTCAGCATTAATAAAAATAACTTTTCTCCAATCGCTTCCCGCTTCGGAAATGGAATACGCACATAAAGATCCATCTTTAGAAAAACTAACTGCATCTAAAGAAGTCGTGGCATCTTTTGAAAACGTATTGGGATCCAAGAACAATTCTTCTTTGCCTGAATTATCCTTTCGATACAAAACCGATTGATTTTGCAATCCATTGTTTTTATAGTAATAAGTATATTTCCCTTCTTTGAATGGAGCAGATACTTTCTCATAATTCCATAATTTTTCCATGCGCTCTTTGATCGCATTTCGAAATGGAATGGCAGACAAATAACCAAATGTTAGTTGATTTTGAGCTTTTACCCAATCAGCCGTTTCAGTTGACCTATCGTCTTCTAACCATCGGTAAGGATCCGGAATTTTAGTTTCAAAATAGGAATCGACTTTATCTGTTTTCTTAGTTTGTGGGTATTTAATCTGAGCCTGACTCACGGATACAATTGTGGAAGATACCAACATAGATAGGATTACTTTTTTCATTGTTTTAGAATTATTTATATCAAAAATAAACAATTTAAGTAATGAAATACATCGAATAAAAAAAGGATTCAACTTTCGCTGAATCCTTTAAAAAATATAGTCTTATGAAAATTAAGCCTCTTTGTGCTCTTTTTCAATTTGATTTTTATCTGATCTTGAGATTGTATCTACCAATACTGGTGTTGCAATAAACAATGATGAATAAGTACCTACAACGATACCTACAAGCATAGCAAAAATAAATCCTCTGATTGATTCACCTCCAAAAATAAACATCGTTAACAATACAATAATCATCATTAAAGAAGTATTTAATGTTCTTGATAATGTTGTATTAATAGACGCATTTACAATCTCTTCAAAAGTACCTTTACGTTTACCCATTATGAACTCTCTAATTCTATCAAACACAATTACTGTATCGTTCATTGAGTATCCAATAACCGTTAAGATAGCTGCGATAAAGTGTTGGTCCATTTCCATGTGGAACGGCATGAATTTATAACATAATGAATAAATTCCCAATACAAATATTACGTCATGCGCTACTGCTGCAATCGCTCCTAATGAATACTGCCATTTACGGAAAGAGATCATTAAGTATAAGAAGATTACTGCCATCGCACCTAATACAGCCCAGTACGAGTTGGTTTTAATATCTTCAGAGATAGAAGCCCCCACTTTAGACGCTTGTAAAACTCCTACTTTTTTACCATCATACGAGTTAATGAATTGGTCGTAAGAAGTATTTGGATAATAACTTTGTAAACCTTTGTATAATTTTTCGTTAACTTCTTTATCTACATCAACACCTTCTTCAGTGATTTTGTATTTGGTCGTAATTTTTAATTGATCATCTGAACCGAAAATTTTAGCTTCAACAGTAGTTCCGAATTCTTTCGATAATTCTTCGGCTACTTTAGTTGCATCAATTGCTTTTTCAAATTTCACTTGGAATGTTCTTCCTCCAACAAAATCAACACCCTGATCCAAACCATTCACAAAGAATATCGAGATCAAACTTACCACTACAACTATTGAAGAAAAGATGTAAGTAATAGTTTTAATCTTAATAAAGTCAAAATGGAAATTGGTAAACCAATTTTTAGTAATCGCTGTTGAGAAAGTTAAATTACTATTGTTAGCAATATCTCTATCGATAAAAATTCTCGCAATAAAAATTGATGTAAACAATGAAGTTACAATACCAATCAATAAAGTTAAAGCAAAACCTTTAATCAATCCAGTTCCAAAAGTAAACAAGATCGCTCCTGTTAAAATATGCGTTACGTTAGCATCGATAATAGAACGCATCGCACCTTTCCATCCGTAAGAAGCAATTACAGTTTCTGATAATGATTTGCCTTCGCGTAATTCTTCTTTTGCTCTTTCATAGATAATGATATTCGCATCTACCGCGGTACCTAATGTTAATACGATACCTGCAATACCTGGTAATGTCAATACAAAACCAAAACTTGCCATAATTCCGAATAAGAATAGTAAGTTCAATAATAAAGCTAGATTAGCATACCAACCTGCTTTACCATAATAGAACACCATCCATAAACACACTAATAAGAATCCAACAATAGATGAAATAGTACCTGCATCAATTGCAGCTTGACCTAAAGAGGGTCCTACCACTTCTGATTGAATAATATCGGCTGAAGCTGGCAATTTACCTGCTTTTAATACGTTAGCTAAATCTTTAGTTTCAGTAACATCAAAGTCACCTGAAATTTCTGATCTACCACCAGCAATTGGTCCGCTAGAAACTCCTGGAGCAGAATACACTACATTATCCAAAACAATAGCGATATTGCTTTTTTGAGTATAGGCTTTACCTGTTAATTCTTCCCAAGCTTTAGCTCCTTTACCGTTCATTTGCATAGAAACGGCTGGTTTTCCTAATTGATCAAATGTATCACTTGCATCAGTTACAACACCACCACTCATCGCAGCTACATTGTCTCTGTTTCCTTTTAAAGCATACAATTCAACAGCATCAATTTCTTTTGATTTTGCATCTTTAATTTTAGTTGGTTTACCCCAAACAAATTTGGCATAACGTTGATCTCCTGCTAATAAAACACGGATATCAGCTCTTCTCAAATACTCGCCTACAACAGCAGTATCTTTAGGAGCAAATAAACCTAAAACTGGTCCGCCACCTTGTGCAATAATTTTATCTAATAATGGGTTATTTCCTTTTTTAGCAGCTGCAGTATCTTTAGTATCAGCTAATAAAGCACTTAAAGAATCCTTAACCACTTTTTTAGGCGCTACAGTTTTGATTTCCGTTTTCTTTAAAGACTCATTGGCAGCCATTATGAAATTACCAATTTCTTCAATTTTATAGGTTTCCCAAAACTCTAACTGAGCGGTACTTTGCAATAATTTTTTAATTCTATCAACATCTTTAGCACCTGGAAGTTCAACAAGAATTCTTCCTGATTCTCCTAATTTTTGAATATTAGGTTGTGTTACACCAAATTTATCAATACGTTTTCTCAATACACCAAAAGCACTTTCTACAGACTCATCAACTTTTCTTTTGATTACTTTTTGTACTTGCGCATCGGTCATTTGAAAATCGACACCACCTTCACCTTGTAAACTTCTGTTAGCAAAAATATCAGGCGAAGCTAATTTTACAGTTCCTTTGGAATTTGCCTCAAAAGCTTCAAAGAATGCATCAATATAGGTTTGATTCCCTTTTTGATTAGCAGTAGCATCAGCTAATGATTTATTGAAAACTGGGTTTTTAGAGTTGTTAGATAATCCTTTCAAGATATCTTTTACAGAAACTTGAAGAATTACATTGATTCCTCCTTCTAAGTCAAGACCTTTGTTGATTTGTTTGTCTTTTACTTCGTTAAAAGTAAAATCAGAAAAACCTAGGTTAAAGACTTTCTCTTTACCGATAGAATCTAAATATTTTAATTCTTTTTCAGGATCTCCTCCTGCAAAAGCTTTAGCATCACTTGCTACTTTATTAGCTACGAAAGTGAAAGAAAGTTGGTAAATACTTACCAATGCAAATAGAATTGCGAAAAATTTAATGAGGCCTTTATTCTGCATTATTACTAAAAATTAATTATTCTTATATTTTAATTGTACTTAAACCGCTGTATAACAGCGATTAAAATCACTTACCAAGACAAAATGAGTCTTGAAAAGCAATCCTTCATTTTTTAAACCGAGCAAATATATAATTTAAGGTTAAGATTAACCAATTTATTTGTCAATTAATCTCAAAAAAAAGACTGCAAAAAAGCAGTCTTTTCAATTTAGATTTAAAAATTATACTAAAACTGATTTCAAATCAGCATTCATATTTCTAACTGCATCAGCACTTTTAGCAAATAATGCTTTTTCTGCGTCATTTAATGTGATATCAACGATTTGTTCTACTCCGTTTTTACCAATAATACAAGGAACACCAATACAAATATCATTTTGCCCGTATTCGCCTTCTAGGAAAACAGAACAAGCAATCATTTTCTTTTGGTCATTCAAAATACTATCCACTAAATATGCTACTGAAGCACCTGGTGCATACCAAGCTGAAGTTCCTAAAAGTCCAGTCAAAGTGGCTCCACCTACCATAGTTGATGCCGCTACTTTATCCAAAGCGTCTTGTGAAAGAAATTCAGAAACTGGAATACCATTATAAGAAGCCAATCGCGTTAATGGAATCATAGTCGTATCTCCGTGACCTCCTATTACCATTGCAGACACATCATTTGAAGGTTTGTCTAAAGCTTGAGACAAGTAATATCTGAAACGAGAGCTATCTAAAGCACCTCCCATTCCAATAATTCTGTTTTTTGGTAAACCTGTAGATTTTAATGCCAAATAGGTCATGGTATCCATAGGATTAGAAACAACTACTACAATTGTATTAGGTGAATGAGCCAACACATTTTCGGCAACTGTTTTCACAATACCTGCGTTAATACCAATCAATTCTTCACGAGTCATTCCTGGTTTTCTTGGAATTCCAGAGGTAATAACTACCACATCGCTATTGGCTGTTTTAGAGTAATCATTGGTTACCCCAATTACTTTCGTATTAAAACCAGTATTAGTAGCACACTGCATAATATCCATCGCTTTACCTTCGGCAAAACCTTCTTTAATATCCAATAAAACTACTTCGCTTGCAATTCCTCTATACGAAATCACATCAGCACAGGTTGCTCCCACATTTCCTGCTCCTACAATTGTAACTTTCATGTTGTTATATTTTAAAAATTATTTTATTTTCTAAAATCCGATTGAAGCTCTAGGTTACGCATCAATATTAGCATAAACTGCATTTTTCTCGATGAATTCTCTTCTTGGTGGCACTTCATCCCCCATCAACATAGAGAAAACTCTGTCGGCTTCCACCATATTATCGATAGTAACTTGACGTAAGGTTCTAAAACTTGGATCCATGGTAGTTTCCCACAATTGTTCCGCGTTCATCTCCCCAAGACCTTTGTAACGTTGAATAGCAGCGCTACCGCCCATTCTTTCGTTAGCTAAATCTCGTTGGTCTTCTGTCCAAGCGTATTCTTTTTTATTTCCTTTTTTAACTAAATACAAAGGTGGCGCTGCAATATACACATGCCCTCTTTCGATCAATTCTCTCATAAAACGGAAGAAGAAGGTCAAGATTAAGGTAGCAATGTGACTTCCATCGACATCGGCATCACACATAATGATTACTTTATGGTAACGCAATTTTTCAATGTTCAACGCTTTGCTGTCCTCCGCGGTACCGATAGTTACACCTAAAGCAGTAAAAATATTTCGAATTTCTTCGCTTTCAAAAACTTTGTGATGCATCGCTTTTTCTACGTTCAAGATTTTACCACGTAATGGCAAAATAGCTTGGAAATTTCGATCACGACCTTGTTTTGCAGTTCCACCTGCCGAATCTCCCTCGACAAGGTATACTTCACATTTTTCTGGATCTTGTTCCGAACAATCGGATAATTTTCCTGGCAATCCACCGCCACCCATAACGGTCTTACGTTGTACCATTTCACGTGCTTTTTTAGCAGCGTGACGGGCTTGAGCAGCCAAAATTACTTTTTGGATAATGATACGAGCGTCATTTGGATTTTCTTCCAAATAATTCTCTAGCATTTCTCCTACAGCTTGGCTTACAGGAGAAACTACTTCTCTATTCCCTAATTTAGTTTTCGTTTGTCCTTCGAACTGAGGCTCTGAAACTTTAACCGAAATAATAGCGGTCAATCCCTCACGGAAATCATCTCCAGCAATTTCGAATTTTAATTTATCCAACATCCCTGAAGCATCGGCATATTTCTTTAGCGTTCTTGTCAAACCACTTCTAAAACCTTGTAAATGCGTTCCTCCTTCGTGTGTATTAATATTGTTTACATACGAAAAGATATTCTCAGAATAACTGGTATTATAAATTAGCGCCACCTCAACTGGAATTTCTCCTTTTTCGTGATCCATAGAAATTACGTGCGCAATAATTGGCTCACGGTTTCCATCTAAGTAACGAATGTATTCTTTTAATCCTTCAGTAGAATGAAACACTTCTGAAACGAAGTTGCCGTCTTTATCTAATTCTCTTTTATCTGTGAAAGTGATTTTTATTCCCTTGTTCAAGAAAGACAATTCACGCATACGCGCCGACAAAGTCTCATATGAATACTCCGTAGTTTGAGTAAAAATAGTTGGGTCTGGATAAAAAGTAACGATCGTTCCTCTTTTGGTAGTATCCCCAATTTGTTTTACTGGATATAATGCTTTTCCTCTTTCGTATTCTTGCTCGTAGATTTTTCCGTCACTACTGTGAACCGTAGCTCGTAAGTGAGAGGACAAGGCGTTCACACAAGAAACACCCACACCGTGCAAACCTCCAGAAACTTTATACGAATCTTTATCAAATTTACCTCCAGCTCCAATTTTGGTCATTACCACTTCTAAAGCCGAAACACCTTCTTTTTTATGAATTCCTACTGGAATACCACGACCATTGTCTTCTACAGAAATTGACCCATCTTCATTGATTGCAACGCTGATAGTATCACAATGACCACCCATAGCCTCATCGATGGAGTTATCTACCACCTCATAAACCAAATGATGCAATCCTCGTACTCCAACATCTCCAATATACATAGACGGACGCATTCTTACATGCTCCATTCCTTCTAATGCCTGAATACTATCCGCAGAATAATTATTCTTGTTAATTTCCTCACTCATATTTTTAATCTAAAATGTAAAATTGTATAACAAGCAAATATATAAAAACAGGGGTTATTGGAGAAAGAAATTCCGCTTTATAAATGTTAAGTTATCAACATTTGTTTATATTTTAAACAAAAAAAAACGTTCTTCTTACGAAAAACGTCTTTTTACAAAAAATATTTGAACTAATCTAAAATTTCTTATTTAGCAATCTCGACATCGGCTTGAACGTGAGCCGCATTGGCTCTACCACTTGGATCTTGATTTTCTTGCCATTTTGGAATCCATTTGCGTACAGTTTGAGCCGCACTCACTTGTGGATAGTATTTGTTAAAGATCGATCTATAGAAATACGCTTCTTTAGTCGTTGGCGTATTGTAAGGGAACTCAGCTTCTGCACCTGCTAATTGCGTATCTGTAACTTGAGAAGAACAATACTCGATCAATTGATCAATCCAGTTGTATCCTACACCGTCAGAGAATTGCTCTTTTTGTCTCCACAATACCTCATCTGGTAAATACGGATTGTCTGGTGTATCGAATGCTTTTCTTAGAATATATTTTTCTTTTCCATCGTAGGTTTTCGGCATTTTCTCTTCTGGTTTGATTCGAACAGCCATGTCTAAGAACGCTTTGTCTAAGAAAGGAACTCTCGCCTCTAAACCGTGAGCCATTGTTGATTTATCTGCTCGTAATAAATCGGCAGTAAATAATTTCTGAACTCTTTCAATCGTTTCTTTTTGGAAATCTTCTACAGTTGGTGCATTTCTAAAATACAAATACCCACCAAAAATCTCATCAGCTCCTTCGCCAGAAAGTACCACTTTGATTCCCATATCAGTGATGGCTTTTGACAAGAAATACATCGGTGTACTTGCACGAATAGAAGTTACATCGTACGTTTCTAAATGCCAGATCAATTTATCTAAGATTTCGATTCCTTGCTCAATAGTGAAATGAATTTCGTGGTGCTCCGTACCTAAATATTCAGCTACTTTTTTAGCCGCTTTAGCATCTGGTGCATCAGCATCTAATCCAATTGAAAAGGAGTGTAGTTTTTTACCACTTTCTTTCAATAATCGTGACGCAATTGAAGAAGTCAAAGATGAATCCAAACCTCCTGAAAGCAATACTCCAATTGGCACATCACTCATCAAACGTTTACGAGTAGCCTCAGTCAAGGTTTCTCTGATCAAATCCAAATCTAATTCTTGATCTGCTTTAGTATAATCTTCATATTCTGGTTGGTAGTATTTTACAAAACCAGTGTTGGGTGTGTAATAGTGTCCTGGAGGAAAAGTAGAGAATGTTTTACATTGATCAGCAATAGGTTTCATTTCTGAAGCAAAATAGATTCTTCCTCTATCGTCTAAACCGTAATACAATGGCTTCACTCCCATTGGATCTCTACCTGCAATAAAATCATCACCATCTACTACAACAAAAGCCCAATCTCCATCTAACATGTTACAGAAATCGTATTTGAATTCTTCATATAAATGAACAATAACTTCTGAATCGGATTTGGTTCTAAACGTATGTCCTTTTAAAACTCCATCTCTTAATGCTTGGTGATTGTAAACTTCTCCATTATGTACCATCCAAGCTGTTGAAGTTCCTTGAATTGGTTGACGCCCTGAATGTAAGTCAATAATTGACAAACGCTCGTGACTTAAAATATGTCCATTCTCTGTAATATGTAAATCACTTTCATCAGGACCACGGTGTGTCATTCTTTTTGAAAGTTCTCTTACTAATTGTTCATCTTTTCCTTTTCCAATGATGGCTAATATTCCGCACATAATCTTTAATTTACTATTTTGTTATTTTGTTGCGGCAAAGATGAGTCATAAGTTACAATTGAGAAACACAAATGAATAATTAAGTTATAATATTTAACTTAAATTTAAATTTTATACATAAAATGTAATTAAAAAGATGTAAAATGAGAATTTTGGTTACATTTTATAATTTGAAGCAATAAAACAGAACAGTAATTGCGGGTTTATTCAACACTTTCAATACAATACGAAGTCCCATTGATCTCAAAAGTAAACCCCACTTGATTTCCCATTAACTTAGCGCCAAGTGGTGATTGCGGCGACAAGGCAATGACATTAATTCCTTTGATAGCTATTTTAGGTAATGCCACACTCAGATACAAATAAATACCATTGGCTTTGACCAAACTCCCTAAAGCAATAGTATCCAATTCTTTTGAAGCATCTATTTTATCTAAAATAGCTTTTTGAGCTAGGACTTCAGCCAGTTTGTGATTGATTTTCTCCTGCTCGATGTGCATCATGGACAATGCTGTTTCGTGCTTGTCTCCTGCCGAACCTTTGGCGTCATTTTTAGAATCTTCGGTCAAAGCAGTAATCATATCCCGAAAGACATCAATCCGATCTTGGACTAATTGCAGATAATAGGCATGTGCTTTTTGTTTGAAAGTACTCAAAGAAACGCTCAATTAAAAATCAAATTTATAATTGGCACCCAAAACTACTTGGAATCCTTGTACCGGATAATTCATCCATTTTTGATAGGCCTGATTCAAGATATTATTGGCTTTCAAAAAACCTGTCAATCGCTCGCTGTGTTTGTAACCTACATGAGCATTCAAATCGATATACGATTCCAAAGTAGTTGGAATGTAGGTTGGTGCTACAATATAAACTCTGTCATTGTTGGCTTGCAAATCTTTTCGAGTACCCACAAAAAACACATCTGCACCAGCGTACCATTTTGAATTTAGGGAGTAATCTAGATTGGCATTGAATTGCAGTGCTGGCAAATTCCAAGCTTCAGGTTGATTTGCAGTGTTGTAAATAGACAGCGTACTATTGGCTCCAAAACTAATCGCTTCCGAAATATCGGCTTTCAATTCGCCAAAAAATCGAACTGTTTTTACATTATCATAAACGATGCTCAATGAATTACCAAAAGCATAGGGTTGATTATTGACATCCGATGAGAAATCATTGCTTTTAAACATGGCTTTGTTGTTCTCATCTACAAACGAACCTCTAATATTATAACTGATATTGTCTGCTAATTTTCCTTTTAAACCTGCATATACATCATACTTTTTATTGGTTGGCGCAATCTGAAGTGTTGGGGACAAAAAGGGATTTTCATTTACAAAATCGAGATACGAATTTTGATCCAATCCTCCTTCGGCTCCTGCATAAAAAATCATCAAATCGCCCACTACTTTGTGCGAAGCGGTAAGTTGTGGATACAAGAAAAGTTGGTTGTTACTGTGTTGGGTATCCAAACTGTAATACAAGCCCAATCCTAAATGCATGGACCAATTGTCTTTTTCCAATTCATAACTTGGCGAAATCCCGAAATTAGTAAACCCATATTTTGAAGGTTCAGTATTGGTTCGATTGTAATTATGATCAAAATGACCGCCCAAATAATCCACGATAGCATTCAGTTTAATTTCTTTACCTAAAGCTGTAAATTGAAAAGAGGGTTTAGCATAAAATCGGTTTTCCGATGAGCCAAATGCATCTGAAAAATGGGCAAATTTAAAACTCGAGGCTTGCAAAATACTTTCGTTAAATTCAATTTTAGAATCTAATGTAATCGTGTTATAGGATTGTTTTGGTTCAATTCCCCAAACTAAAACATCATAAGCAGAAGGCACCAATAAATTCGTAAAATTGGTTGGCAATCCATACCAATGGTAGATTTGATTTTGATAGCCTAAATTAATATTCCAAGACAATTCTTTCGCTTCTGTTCCATAAGTAACATCCAACGATGTGTCGTAAAATGAATTTTCTAAATCCACTCCTTTGATTCCTCCTTGAGATGATAAATGACGAAACATTCCCGCCACATATTCCTCACTATTTAGATCTTGAGTAGCAAACAACTCTGCATTCAATGTTCCATAATTACCGCCTCCAAACGTAGCGTAGCTTTTGTAAAAACGACCTAATTCCTCTTGATCTACCTCTTCAGCTCTTCCTTTATTTGGCGTAAAAGTAGAAGCTACAGGAAAAGAAAAAATACTATATTTTACTGTTTCTTTTGGGCTAGTTCCTTCTACATTCAAGGCAGGAGTTTCTTTTATCTTAAAAGCGTCAGAAATAGTTGGGCTATACGATTTGACCACATTTACCTCTTCGGTTCTAATTTTTTCTTGTTTTTTCTGTGCCAATGCTAATTGCGAAACACACAATAACACTACAAATGTCGAATATCTTAAAACAATTTTTTTCATAATTTTCAATAATTAATAACTCTTTATCAATTTATACTTCCCAGGTTCCTTTAGCGATGTATTGAGAATTCCCTCCTATTTTTATATCAAAATTAACCCCATCCCATTGTCCATTAAAATAAATTTTGGAAGGTCGCCCAATGGCATCACCCTGCTGGTTGGTGATTTGTAAATTGGCAGCATGGTACTTTAATAAATAAGCCTGTAAACAAGTACTCGCACTTCCTGTGGCAGCATCTTCTTTCAATTGACCATTTTCGATGTACAACATTCTGCTGTACAAATCATTTCCTTCCAAATAGAAAAAATAAAGCGCTTGAAAGGCTGTTTTACAATTGGATTGCAACCATTCATGGGTGCACAATAAATCTAATTTCAAATTGGTTAACGCCTCTCTATTATTCAATGGAACAATCACAAAAGCACTACCTGTACTCACTTCTTGTATTGGTAACTCAGCAGAAAAATCATTCTTTTTTAAAGTACTAAATTCCGAAAAACCCTCTGATGAAAAAGTAGAAAAAAACTCAGGTTGTGCTGATTGCAACCAAACCAATTCTCCTTCTTGATAAACCGGAATTTTTCCAATTGGCACCATCAGATTGATGGGTTGTTTTGGATCAGAAAAAATTCTATTCATAATCACCCAAGCAGTTCCAATAATGGGATGACCTGCAAATTTCATTTCAAATTCTGGGGTAAAAATTCGAATCGTTGCCGCATTCGTTTTCTTATCGATTTGTGTAATAAAGGTACTCTCTGCAAAATTAATTTCTCGAGCTATATTTTGCATTTCAGCTTGAGTTAAATCCTGCGCGTTTTCAAAAACAGCTAACTGATTTCCCGAATACTTACTTTCAGCAAAAACGTCTACAATATGAAATGGTAATGGCATACTACTAATTGGTAATTGATGAGTTTGTTTTAGATTCTTCAGCTTTTATAGCCTCCAAATCAGTTTGTGCTTTGGCCACAATATCGGTAAAATCAGAAAAGTTTTTTATGATTGTTTCCAAAATAAATGTCGCTTGGTAACTGTCTTTCAATGCATAAAAATTAGCTGCCATCAACAACAAACCTTTAGCACCAATGTACTTATAATCGGAAAAGTTTTTAGCTAACTGTTGCACTACTACATTCGAATCTTCAAACTTCCCTTCTTTATTTTTAAAATAGGCATCATAATACAAGGCTTCGGCCCCCAATTCGCCTTGAGCGGTCATCAGTTTTTCGTAACCTGCTTTGGCTTTGGCTTCATCTCCTGTTTCCATGGCGGAACGAGCCACAACAATTTGAGCATCACTTGCGACATCGGCTTCTGCTTTAGGATTATCCAATACTTTTTCAGCATAAACTACCGCATTTGCAAAATCCTTTTTATCGTAATACAACTTCATCAAATTGGCTTGTGCGAAAGTTTTGTTTTGCAACATATCGGCTTCTGTTTCAATACGAGATAAAATCAAAATGGCTTTTTCTACCTCTTTTGCCTTCAAATAAATCTGACCTAAACGCACCAAAGAAGGCTCTGTATACTCATTTCGAGGTTCCGCAATTACATTTTCATAATTCGCCACTGATTTTTCTTCTGATCCATTGGCAAATAATGATTGTGCCAAATAAAAGTTAGCTTGTAATGCATGAATCCCTTTTGGAAAAGCGGTCAAATAAGCCCCAAACCCAGCAATTGCCTGACTGGTATTCGTTTGCTGGTATTGCTTTTCAGCAGACTCATAGGTGTCATTATCCAATTCAGCATCGGAGACAGTTACGAAATCAAGCGTTCTAACCCATGATGCATATTCATCTACTTTACCGTTTTCTACATAAATCAATCGCGCAGTTGAAACTGCTTCTAAAGCTTCCGAAGATTTAGGAAACTCAGCTACCACTTGTTTAAATTTTACAATTGCTTGGGCATCTTTGTCAGCATTATAATACACCAAACCTTGTCTCAAAATAGCTTTGGAAACAAACGAACCTTTGTCAAATTCTTTTATCAATTGATCGTAGGTTGCAATGGCTTGTTCATCTTTGTTCTCTGCTACATACGTATTTCCTAGTTCAAACAGAGCATCATCTCGGTTTTCTGATTTTGGATACAATTGTAAAAACGATTTTAGATTTTCTATCTTTTTCTCGTTTTTACCTACAAAACCATAGGAAATAGCTCTTTGATAAAAAGCATAATCGGCGTCGACACTTTTTTGTTCAATTACTTTAGCATAGGCCTCCATGGCTTGTGCATATTTAGAAGTTACAAATCGACAATCTGCTAAACGCAAATAAGCATCATTCATACGGGCTTTATCTGTTCCTTTTTCAATTTGTTTTTGAAAATAATTTCCTGCCTGGTCGTAGTCTTTCATTTTGAAATAGGCATAGGCTATATTGTAATTGCAGTTAGTAAATTCAGCTGTGTTTTTAGCTTCTGCGTTACCCAAGAATTGTTTGAATGACAACAACGCATTAATAAAATCATCTAACACAAATTGGGTTTCTCCTTTCCAAAAAGTAGCTCTCGCTGAAATCGTTGCGTCTTTTTGTAGAGCAACTGCTTTTTCAAAACTTTTCAAAGCAGTTTGATATTCACCGTCTGTATACGATTGCAGCCCACTATAAAACAATACTTTTTGATAGGCTAATTTATTTTCTTGACTTTCTTTTTTTTCTAAAATAGCCAATGCTTCTGTATAATTTTTAGAAGACAGGTAGGAATCAATCAATAATTTTTCAATTTCTGATTGGTGGGAATTCTTTGGGTATTGTTCTAAAAAAGCAGTTAAAATAGCCGGAACGCTTTCGTAAGAATTACCTATTTCATAACTTAATTTTACATAATTCAAACTTGACTCTTCTTTCAATGAAGCGTCAAAATCCATATCGGAAGCATTTTTAAACGCATTCAAGGCTTCTTGTTTTTTGTTCAAACTTAAGTAACTCTGCCCCAAATGATAATAGCCATTTTGCGCCACAAAATCTTTTCCCTCAATAATTTTATTGAATTGTGAAATAGCATTTTGAAAGTCTTTTTGTTGGTAATACGCAAAACCTAGTTGGTAATAATCGGTATTGGTCCATTTTCCATTTTTGCCTTTGTACCCTTCCAAGTAAGTAACAGCTTTGGCGTATTCTTTTAAATTAAAATAGCTTTCGCCAATAATCTTATTCAATTCGGATTGTTCTGCCAGAGTCGATTTTGGCATAGCTACAATTCCTAAATCAATTGCTTTTTGAAAATTACCTAATTTAAAATTCATATCCGATTGGTAATAGGACATGCGTTCTTTGTATTTTGATTCGGTTGAAACGGCATCAAAATATTGGGTCGCTTGCTTGTAATCGTCGCCTTCATAAGCCATAAATCCCAAATAATACTTTGCTTGCGAACCGTAATATTGGGTATTCAACACTTTATTGAAGTAAGCTGAAGCTAGTTTTTTGTTTTTAGCAATAAAAAAACTGTAGCCTTTTTGAAAATTATACTTCTCGCTTTCATTAGCATTCAAATACATTTCATCAACCTTTTCATACCAAAACAAAGCTTTCTCGTAATTTTCTTGTTGGAAATAAAAATGACCCACTTCTACACATCCTTGGTTTTTTCGGGTACTAGTTGGATAATCTGAAACAAAGCGTTCCATCAAACTACCGGCATTCGGCTGACGTTCTCTAATAGCACACATGGCAGTATAATAATTCCAATCTGCTTGAATCTCTTGACTCAATGAATTGGTTTTAAGCCGATCTAATACAAATCTAGCAGAAGCATATTGACCTGAATTATACAATGAAACTGCCGTTTCAAAATCCTTTAGATTAGAATTATATATAGTTGATTTTTGTGCTGAAACCGAAAAAGTTCCCCCGAAAAAAAGGGCAAGTAAAATCCCAGAAAGTATACGCATTGTAATTTTTTGTTTAAAATTCAAATGTATCATATTATACGGTCTATAACGAAGTGGATGATGTATTTATTATGAACAATTGTTTTAACAAAAAATAAAAAAAATTGCGTTTGATAATTGTAAATTGGCAATTGATAATTACTTTTACGACTTAAATAACTGCAAATTATGTCACAATCCATTTTATCTTTAAGAAATGCTACTATTTATCAAGAAGGAAAAACCATTTTATCTGATGTAAACCTAGAAGTAAAACAAGGTGAATTCATTTATGTTATTGGAAAAACTGGCTCAGGAAAAAGTAGTTTATTAAAGACTTTATATGCTGATTTAGAGCTTAAAGAAGGCGCTGGACATATTGTTGATTTTGATTTAGCAACTTTGAAAGAGGATGATATTCCGTTTTTAAGAAGAAAAATCGGGATTGTATTTCAAGATTTCAAATTACTTCCAGACCGCACCGTAAAAGACAATATGCTTTTTGTATTAAAAGCAACAGGCTGGACTGACAACTCAGAAATGCTTCAAAAAATAGACGAAGTTTTAGACAAAGTAGGCATGAAAGACTTTGCAACAAAAATGCCACACCAATTATCTGGTGGAGAACAACAACGTGTTGCCATTGCAAGAGCTTTGTTGAATGACCCCGAATTAATTTTGGCCGATGAGCCAACAGGAAATTTGGATCCGCAAACTAGTGCTGAAGTTTTAGAAGTTTTACGTAAAATCAATGAAAACGGGAAAACCGTTGTAATGTCTACTCATGATTATGCATTGTTAGTTAAATTCCCCTACAAAACATTAAAATGTGAAGATGCTAAAATTTTTGAAGTAGTTCAAAAAACGGCTTAATTCCAATGAAGCAAATTAGCTCGGTACAAAACCCATTCGTCAAATCATTAGTGTTATTGCAAGAAAAAGCAAAAGCACGCAAGCAGACTGGCACTTTTTTAATGGAAGGCCAACGCGAAATTAGTATTGCTATCAAAGGGGGGTATCAAATTGAAACCGTTCTTTTCTTACCCGAAATTTGTACTGAAAAACAAGCTTCTCAATTAGCCCCAACTGCTGAATTAATTGAAATCAATAAAGAAGTTTTTCAAAAATTAGCTTACCGAGATACTACCGAAGGAATTTTGGCTGTAGCCAAAACTAAGTCAACGCTTTTATCTGATTTACAATTATCTGAAAATCCATTAATCTTGGTAGCCGAAGCACCTGAAAAACCAGGAAATATTGGCGCTCTTTTGCGAACCGCAGATGCTGCACATTTAGACGCGGTGATTATAGCAAATCCAAAAAGCGATTTATACAACCCCAATATTGTTCGTTCTAGTGTTGGCTGTTTGTTTACAAACCAAATAGCTACAGGAACTACCGCAGAAATTATTGCTTTTCTAAAAGAAAAAAATATTGCTATTTACTGTGCTACCCTGCAAAATTCTAATGGGTACCATTTAGAAAATTATACTACTCCAACTGCTTTAGTTGTAGGAACTGAGGCCACTGGCTTGACCCAAGAATGGCGAGATGCTGCAACACAAAATATCATCATCCCGATGCAAGGAGAGATTGATTCCATGAACGTTTCAGTTGCTGCTGCTATTTTAATTTTCGAAGCCAAAAGACAAAGAGGTTTTTAAAATATCCATCCAAAATATTCTTTAAATACACTTGCGTAATTAGTCGGTTTTTTCTATTTTTAGAAATTGAACCCCGCTTACTATGACAGAGATAGACATCGAAAAAGAAAACAAAGCCATTGCTCAAGAATACAAGGAGTTACTACGAATTAGTTACCAAACACTAACCGATAGCGACAAGAAGTTAATTCGTAAAGCGTTTGATGTAGCCGTTGACGCACACAAAGACCAACGCAGAAAATCGGGTGAAGCCTATATATTTCATCCTATTGCCGTGGCTAAAATTGTAGCTTCAGAAATTGGTCTAGGCGCTACTTCCATTGCTGCAGCTTTATTACACGATGTGGTCGAAGACACCCCCATTACTGTGGAAGATATTGAACGCTTGTTCAATCCGAAAGTGGCGCAAATGGTGGAAGGATTGACTAAAATTTCCTTGGTTCAAAAAGATTTAAACGCTTCCATTCAAGCGGAGAATTTTAGAAAAATGATTTTGACGCTTAACGACGATGTTCGAGTAATTTTAATCAAACTCGCCGATCGTTTGCACAACATGCAAACTATGGAATCCATGCGTGAAGACAAACAAACCAAAATTGCTTCAGAAACCCTATACATTTACGCACCCCTCGCCCATCGTTTGGGTTTATACAATATCAAAACCAAATTAGAAGACTTAGGTTTAAAATACACGGAACCTGCTATTTACAACGATATTTTAGGGAAAATAAAAGAAACTAAAGAAGAACAAGACGCCTATATCAAAGACATCTCAGATGTTTTAAAAAAATCTATGGACGAAGAAGGAGTAGAATATGCCATTAAAGGACGTCCAAAGTCGATTTACTCTATTCGTCGAAAAATGAAGGCACAAGGTGTTAGTTTTGACGAAGTCTACGACAAATTTGCCTTGCGAATTGTCTATAAATCAAATCCACATGACGAGAAATTTTTGGCCTGGAAAATCTATTCTATTGTAACTGATCATTATCGTCCAAGTCCAAGTCGTTTGCGTGATTGGATTTCGTCACCAAAATCAACTGGTTACGAAGCACTACACATTACCGTAATGGGACCAAAAGGTCGTTGGGTGGAGATTCAAGTTCGAAGCGAACGCATGGACGAAATTGCCGAAAAAGGGTATGCTGCGCATTACAAATACAAAAACGGCGCTACCGAAGAAAGCGGATTGGACGTATGGTTGAATTTATTGCGCGAAGCATTGGAAAATGCGGAAACAAATGCAGTTGATTTTGTAGAAGATTTTAAAATGAATTTATATTCGAAAGAAATCTTTGTCTTTACCCCAAAGGGAGATATTAAATCTTTACCCAAAGGTGCTACTTCGCTAGATTTTGCCTTTGGTATTCACTCAGAAATTGGTATTCGCACCAGAGGAACTCGTGTCAACGGAAAATTAGTACCGCTTAATTACGAATTAAAAAGTGGAGATCAAATTGAAGTGATCACTTCACCCAATCAAAAACCAACTACACATTGGCTAGACTATGTAACTACTGCAAGAGCCAAAACAAAAATAAAAAATGTTCTTAATGAAGATACCAAAAAAATTGGTGAAGAAGGTAAAGAGCTACTGACTCGAAAATTAAAACATTTAAAAATTACGCTTAACGAAAAAACGGTTAATGAATTAGTCAACTTTTTCAAACTAAAAACTAGTTTGGATTTATTCTACCGCGTTGGTATTGGCGCTATTGAAAACCAACAATTGAAAGATTACGCTGCGCAAAAAAGCAATACGTTCATTAGTTTTTTCAAGAACAAAATCAAACGTACTGCGACCACACCAGAAGAAGAAATCAACAAGCCAATTGTAAACAGTAATTACGACATGCTGGTGTTTGGAAAAGAACACGACAAATTAGATTACAAATTCTCTCCTTGCTGCAGCCCAATTCCAGGGGATGATGTTTTTGGTTTTGTAACGGTAAACGAAGGAATTAAAATTCACAAAAGCGACTGCCCTAATGCCATTGGTTTACAATCTAACTATGCTTATCGCATAATGACAGCCAAATGGATTGATTCCACCCAAGAAGAATTCAAAGCCATTATCAAAATAACCGGTATGGATTCGTTGGGTTTAACCAATCAGTTGACCAAAGTCATTTCGAATAATATGCATGTCAATATTCAAAGTATTTCCTTGAGTACCGATGCTGGAATTTTTCATGGACAAGTGACTGTTGTGGTACAAAACAATACGATTTTGAAAAAACTAATTGCTAATATTCGAAAAATTGAAGGTATCGAAAAAGTAAGTCGAGTATATTACTCTTAATTGGTTTTCAACAAAAGCTAAACTTATCAACCGAACTTTAGAGATTAAACAAAATAAATTATCTTTGCGCGATATGACACTTATTTCCACAGACAATAACAAAAATCAAGAAATTGTAAAAAACGTTTTTACACTGTATCTTGAAAATAAAGGGCATCGCAAAACTCCAGAGCGTTATGCCATCCTACAGGAAATTTACGAAAGTGAAGAGCATTTTGATATCGAAAACTTATATATCAAAATGAAAAACAAAAACTACCGTGTCAGCAGAGCCACTTTGTACAATACAATCGAATTACTATTGGATTGTGCTTTAGTTCGCAAACATCAGTTTGGACAAAATCAAGCCCATTACGAAAAGTCGTATTTTGACAAACAACACGATCATATTATTATGACAGATACTGGAGAAGTAATTGAATTTTGTGATCCACGAATTCAAACCATCAAAAAAACGATAGAGGAAATTTTTGATATAGAAATTACCAACCATTCGCTGTATCTATACGGAAACAAAAAAAACAACTAATTAGAATTATACAATTCTACAAATACAAACAACACAAATAACACACAGAATGACCATAGATTTACTATTAGGATTACAATGGGGAGATGAAGGAAAAGGAAAAATCGTTGATGTATTAACTTCAAAATACGACATTATTGCTCGTTTTCAAGGAGGACCAAATGCTGGACACACCCTAGAATTTGACGGAATCAAACACGTACTTAGAACGATTCCTTCAGGAATTTTCCACAAAACTGCAGTAAACATCATTGGAAACGGAGTTGTTATTGACCCAGTAGTTTTTCAAAAAGAAATTGAAGGTTTAGAAAAATTCAATATTGACATTAAGAGCAAATTGATTATTTCTAGAAAAGCCCATTTAATCTTACCAACGCACCGTTTGTTAGATGCTGCATCTGAAACAGCCAAAGGAAAAGCTAAAATTGGTTCGACTTTAAAAGGTATTGGACCAACCTATATGGACAAAACCGGTAGAAACGGAATTCGTGTTGGTGATATTGAATTAGCCGATTTTAAAGATCGTTACCGTGCTTTGGCAGACAAACACGAAGAAATGATCAAATTCTACGATGTAGCTATTCAATACAACTTAGCCGAAATGGAAAAAGAATTCTTTGAAGCAATTGAAGAATTGAAAACGCTAGATTTTATAGATAGTGAAGAATACCTTCACCAAGCGCAAAAAGCAGGAAAATCAATCTTATGTGAAGGCGCTCAAGGTTCGTTGTTAGACGTAGACTTTGGAACCTATCCATTTGTAACTTCTTCTAATACTACTGCAGCAGGAGCTTGCACAGGTTTAGGAATTGCACCTAACAAAATCAAAGAGGTTTACGGAATTTTTAAAGCCTATGTTACTCGTGTTGGAAGTGGACCATTTCCAACCGAACTTTTTGACGAAGATGGTGCTACCATGGCTAAGATAGGAAATGAATTTGGTTCTGTAACTGGAAGACAAAGACGTTGTGGATGGTTGGATTTAGTGGCTTTAAAATATGCCATTCAAGTCAACGGAGTTACACAATTAATGATGATGAAAGGCGATGTGCTATCTGGATTCAAAACCTTAAAAGTGTGTACTGAGTACAATTACAAAGGACAAAAAATAAGTCACTTCCCTTACAATATTGAAGAAGAAAATGTAACGCCAATTTATAAAGAATTCAAAGGTTGGGAAGCTGATTTGACCGGTATGACTACCTACGATGAATTACCTAAAGAATTGAAAGAATACATAGAGTTCATCGAAAAAGAAGTGGAAGTTCCAATTAAAATAGTTTCTGTTGGACCAGATAGAAAACAAACGATTTTAAAATAATAATCTTCTAAACGCTCTGAGAAATCAGGGCGTTTTTTTTATCCTAATCGCAAAATTATGCTACATCCAAAAATAACTATCCAAAAAACCGAATTGCTATCTAACAATTGGTACGTTTTAAATAAAGTGACCTTTGATTACAAAATGGAAGACCACGATTCCGAAACTCAAGTTCGCGAAGTTTACGATCGTGGCAATGGCGCTGTGATTTTATTGTACAACCTCACTAAAAAAACGGTGGTTCTAACAAGACAATTTCGTCTCCCAACCTATTTAAACGGCAATACATCAGGAATGGTTATTGAAGCATGCGCTGGTTTATTGGATGCTGAAAATCCCGAAGAATGCATTATTCGCGAAACGGAAGAAGAAACAGGCTACCGACTTTCATCTGTCAAAAAAGTATTCCAATCGTATATGTCGCCTGGATCAGTAACTGAAATATTGCACTTTTTCATTGGTGAATACCAACCAAATATGAAAGTCTCTGATGGTGGCGGACTTGCAGAAGAACACGAAAATATCGAAGTACTCGAATATTCGTTTGACCAAGCCTACCAAATGATTGCTACTGGTGAAATAGTCGATGCAAAAACTATTATGCTATTGCAATACGCAAAAATAAATCTTCCCTTCTAAGATCTCACAGGTATATTTTAGTATTTTTACTTTTCAAATCCATTGACATTGACTTCTAAAAAAGCACCTTCTTCAGCATTACAAGAAAAAGCTGGTATTTCGCAACCCGAAAGTATCAGTAGTCAATCGGTGGAACACATTCAACATTCCCGAAAAATACAACCCTCTGCTGAAGCACTTGTTCAAGGAATTTTGGCTGGAAATATTACCGCTTTAAGTCGTGCAATTACTTTGGTCGAAAGTACCAATCCAATGCATTTGGCCAAAGCCAATACCATCATCAACAGTTGTTTGCCTCATGCTAATCAATCAGTTCGAATAGGAATTACCGGTGTTCCTGGAGTTGGAAAAAGCACCTTTATCGAAGCTTTTGGAAAGCACTTAACTAGTTTAGGAAAAAAAGTAGCCGTTTTGGCAGTGGACCCAAGTAGCACGATTAGTCACGGAAGTATTTTGGGAGACAAAACCCGAATGGAAGAACTGGTTAAAGATCCGAATGCTTTTATTCGTCCTTCAGCCTCTGGAGAAACACTAGGTGGCGTAGCTCGAAAAACTAGAGAAACTATTACACTTTGCGAAGCGGCGGGTTTTGATACCATCATTATTGAAACTGTTGGTGTTGGCCAAAGTGAAACTGCTGTTCATAGTATGGTTGACTTCTTCTTACTTTTGAAAATTGCAGGTGCTGGCGATGAACTGCAAGGGATTAAAAGAGGAATTATGGAAATGGCTGATGCGATTGTAATCAACAAAGCAGATGGAGACAATATCAAAAAGGCCCAATTTGCCAAAGTAGAATTCAACCGAGCTTTGCATTTATTCCCAGCTAAAAAATCAGGATGGATACCAACGACGGCTACTTGTAGCGCATTAACTTCAGAAGGCATTCCTGAAGTTTGGAATACTATTACCGAATTTTTAAAAGTAACACAAACCAATTCTTATTTCTTTGAAAAGCGCAAAGAGCAAAATCAATTTTGGATGTTGGAAACGATCAATGACCAATTAAAATCCAATTTTTTTACAAACCCTGAAATTCATCAACTCCTTGAATCAACAAAAAAAGCGGTGCAAAATGATGAAATTTCACCTTTTGCAGCCGCAACTATTTTGTTAGAAAAATATTTTAAATAAGCTACTCTTCGTATCGACCAATTTCTCGGTCATAAAATTCATTAGCTTCTACAATTAAAGCCTCCATTTCGGCATTCAATTCTGCTTCGTCTAAATCTTCGGCTTCTTCCATAAATTCTACCTCATCATCTTTTAAATTAATAATGAATCGAGGATAATCTAGGTGAATGATAAAAATATCATCTGGAAAATCGGTATTGTCACCTAATAAAAATTTTGGTAATTCCATGGTATGTGTTTAAACGTTAATCAATTATTTGTCTGAAAGAATCACTGGAGCGCTGCCTTTACCGTTCATAAAAATGATTTTAGTATTGGGCGAAGCCGCTAATTCTTTTTGTGCTTTAATTTGTTCGTATTGCAATTGTTTATCAGACAAACCCGTTGAAATAATTCTTTGGTAATCGGCAATACCTTGCGCTTCTACTCTTTTACGCTCAGCTTCTTGCTTTTCTTTTTGCAAAATAAACGTCATTTTTTGCGCATCTTGTTCGGCATTGATCTTACTTTCAATCGTTGTCTTTACCGAAGTAGGCAAATTGATATTGCGAATCAACAATTGTTCTAAAACTAAACCTCTACTTTTAAAATCGGCTTCAATGGTTTTGAAAATACGTTGTTGGAATTCATTTCGTTTGGTCGAATACAAAGCGACTGCATCATAATAAACAGCGTTGTCGCGAATACGAGTTCTAGTTACCGGACGAACAATTTTGTCAGCATAATTCTCTCCAATTTGTTTAAAAATTTTGGGTGCCAATTCAGGCGAAATTCGGTACAAAACTGTCAAATCAATTACCACTTCCAATCCGTCATTCGACAATACTCGAATGGCATCATCTCCTTCTTTATTGCCTTCGTCATGAATGGCTGACATGGTGTAATTTTGAGTTTGTATATCAAAATCGGTAACATCCAACAGCGGATTAATGATATGCAAACCACTTTCTAAAATATCCGGCTCTACATTTCCGTACAAGGATTTTACCCCAACTTTACCAGCATCTATTTGTTTGAACATCGACGAAAAAATTCCCAATGCAATCAATAAAAAGCCTACAATTTTTAAAGAATTTGAAAATTTGGAAAAAGGGTTCGGATTGTTTTTCAAAGAAAAACTCAACAATAATAGGATAACTCCGAAGATAATAAATACAATCATAATACATTTGATTTAGGAAGGTTAGTAATTTTGGGCACTGCAAAAAAAAAATTTAATTTCCGTTTTGGATAACTAAACGTCTTGAGATTCTCGCAAAGCGAATATACAAAAATAAAGCTGCCGCTGACAATCCTGCCAAAAGTCCAATCCAAATTCCAACTGCTTTCAGCTCCGTATATTTTCCTAAGTAAAAAGAAATAGGAAAGCCAATCAACCAATACGCAACAAAAGTAATATACATTGGAATTTTTACGTCCTGCAAGCCCCTTAAGGCACCTAAAACAACCACTTGAATTCCGTCAGACAATTGAAAAACAGCCGCTACCAAAAGTAACTGAGCCGTAATTCCTATAATTTCTTGATTGTCTAACAATTGAGCTGAATCGCTCATATTGAGAAACAAATGCGGTAAATAAGTATGGAAAAGCACGAAAAAGATTCCGAAAATGGTTTCCAAAATAATCGCCAATAAGAAAATCGAACGGGCTACGACAATCATTTCTTTAAAGTCAGCCTTTCCTTTACTGTGACTCACCCGAATCATAGCCGTCACACTCAATCCCATGGCTACCATAAAAGTAGAAGAGGCTAGCGTCAAAGCGATTTGATTGGCTGCCTGACTATTTTTCCCCAAAGAACCCGAAAGCCAAATCGCAGCTGTAAACAAAGTTACTTCAAATAACATTTGCATGGCCGATGGTAAACCCAGATTAATAATTTTTCGCAACATCGATTTCTTAATTTCTCTAAAACTAAAGTTTTTGAAATAGGTACTAAATTTCTTATTATGTTGCAACAATAAATGGAGAAAAACCACCATCATAATACGAGAAATAACCGTTCCTAAAGCGGCGCCTAAAACACCCATCTTTGGAAAAATCCACACTCCATAAATCAAAACGTAATTGAAAAAAATATGCACCACATTGGCCATAAAAATAGCATACATCGAATATTTGGTTTCAGATAAACCATCTGCAAATTGCTTGTAACCTTGGTACATGATCACAGGAATCAATGAAAAAGCTACCCAGTCAATATAAGGCGATGCCATATCGGCCACAATTTTAGGCTGGTGCATCAAGTACATGATTTGCTTCGACAATACCGTGACTATGAATAAAAACACTCCCAAAACCGTACACAACAACAAGCCATGATGAAAAGTAGTTCGGATTTTTTTATCGTCTTTCTCAGCATCTGCCTCAGAGATTAAAGGCGTAATAGCAGTAGAAAAACCAATCCCTAACGACAACGCTATGAAAATAAAACTATTACCTAACGAAACCGCCGCCAATTCAGTAGAACCTAAATTTCCCACCATAAAATTATCTACAACTCCAATTAAAGTATGACCCAACATACCCAAAATAACTGGATAAGCTAGTTTAATATTATAGGCAAATTCTTTAGTGTAAGTAGCTAATTTCAAAATAAATGAAGATATTATAAAGGCGATGCCTTACTGTTATAATTAAGCTAAAGCTGCCACAAACTGAACACGAACACTGCCGTCTTCGTCAATATGGGTCAACTGGATTTTTTGTAAGGTATTGGCCAATTCAGGATTCCAAGGCGCTTTTACTTTGACATAATTTTCGGTAAATCCGTGAATATAACCTTCTTTGTTTTCTGTTTCAAATAAAACTGTTCTTTCGGTACCCAACTGACTTTCGTAAAAAGCGCGACGCTTTTTAACCGATAAGCCTCGGAGCATTTTACTGCGTTTGGCACGCACATTGGCTGGAACAACGCCTTCCATTTCCGCTGCTTCAGTATTGTCTCGTTCTGAATAGGTGAATACGTGCAAATAGGAAATATCCATTTCGTTCAAGAAATGATAGGTTTCTAAGAAATGCTCCTCAGTTTCACCAGGAAAACCAACAATAACATCCACCCCAATACAAGCATGTGGCATCACTTCTTTAATTTGGTTGACTCTATCTGTATACACTTCACGCAAATAACGACGTTTCATCAACTTCAAAATCGCATTACTGCCGGATTGCAAGGGAATATGAAAATGTGGCACAAAAGTTTGGCTTTTGGACACAAAATCAATGGTTTCATTTTTAAGCAAATTCGGTTCAATAGACGAAATACGCAATCGTTCAATGCCTTCCACTTGATCCAAAGCTTGCACCAAATCCAAAAAAGTGTGTTCGTGTTTTTTATTCCCAAATTCGCCTTTGCCATAATCGCCAATATTCACACCAGTCAACACAATTTCTTTAATGTTTTGAGCCGAAATTTCTTTGGCATTTTCCAAGACATTTTCCAAGGCATCACTGCGGGAAATCCCTCTTGCCAATGGAATCGTACAATAGGTACATTTGTAATCACAACCGTCTTGAACCTTTAAAAAAGCACGAGTTCGGTCGCCTATAGAATAACTGCCTACATAAAAATCGGCTTCGGCAATTTCGCAAGAATGCACTTCACCAAAATCATTTTTAGACAAATCGTTGACATAATCAGCTAATTTGAATTTCTCTGTCGCACCCAAAACCAAATCCACTCCATCTACACTCGCTAATTCTTCTGGTTTCAACTGCGCATAGCAACCCACCGCAGCCACAAAAGCCTTGTCATTCAACTTCATTGCTTTTCGTACCACTTGTTTGAACTGCTTGTCGGCATTCTCCGTCACAGAACAGGTATTGATTACATACATATCTGCCACTTCTTCAAAATCCACACGATCAAAACCTTCGTCTTGTAAATTACGTGCAATAGTCGAAGTTTCCGAAAAGTTCAGTTTGCAACCTAGCGTATAAAAAGCTACTTTTTTTCTTTCTGACATTCTTTTGATTTTTTTGGGCGAAACCCCAGGCAGATTATTTTGTTGAAAATCGAATCTATCATAGCCTTGGGTCGGGCTATTCGCTGGATCTTTTGTTCCGCTTTCGCTTCACAAAAGGATGCCGCTGCTATCCCTTTCGCGGGACAAAAATACGTACAAAAAACAACATATAAAACAACTGAAGTAGAGAGTCCTATCCAGATTTTTAGTGCTACTTAATTCAGTATAAACCGTCTTACTACCTCAGCTACACCATGGTCGTTATTTGAAGCGACAATCACATCGGCGCGGTCACGCAATTCAGGAGTTACATTATCCACCCAAACGCCCAAACCAGCATATTCTACCATGGTTAAATCATTGCCTGCATTACCCACCGCAATAATTTCTTGTTGGTGAATATTCAATTTATCGGCCAAGAATCGGATACTTGCTGCCTTGTCTATTCCGTTTTGTGCTACTTCCAAAAAGAAAGGTTTGGACATACACACACTCAAATGAGGCATAGCTTCTTTTAAATGGGTTTCCACTTTTTTAAGATATTCAGGATCTTCTAGTAGAATACATTTAATAGCTGAAGATTGGACTTCTGCTTTAAAATCAGCCACCTTATTATGAGCTAAACCGGTAATATTTTTTTCAACATCAATATATTGAGAATCGGTTTCACTTACAATTTGATTATTGACATAAGTGATAATATGCGTTTTGTGCTCCAAACTATAATCGTATAAGGCATGGATTTGTTCTTGCGTTAACGTTTGTTCAAAAATAATTTCATCATTAGATAAATCCGTAATCACGGCTCCGTTATACGAAATCATGTAAGAATCGTCTAATTGCAATTCTTTGGCGTAAGCCGTCATGGCAGGTGTTGGTCGACCCGAAGCCAAAACCACGTATACTCCCAAATCTTTGGCTTTGGCCAACATTACTTTATTCTCTTCAGAAATGGTGTGGTCATCAGTCAACAAGGTGTCGTCCATATCCAAAACCAGCATTTTATATTGCATCTTAACTAAGTTTAAGAATTAAATACTCATTCTGAATTCTTCAATCACCGGATTGGCTTTAGCAAAATCAGTTTCTTGAATAAACAATTCCACCGCTAAATCAGCATTTCCAAAACCGCCCAATCGTGCCGATTGGATATTATCTTTTTTCATTGTAGTCACTCCTGCTTCTTCTAATTTTTCTTGTAAGCCTATCGCTAAGACTTCACTTCCAGAAAACACTTTCATTAATCCCATAATTCTTTTTTCTATTTTTTATTCTTCCTCTTCTTCGCTTTCTTCGTCTTCTTCAAAATCAAATTCAAACGGCTCTAACAACATTTTATCTGCCAAAATAGCTACACGTTCTGTATATTGTTCTGTAAAAATGATGCGTTGGGTTTTGGCTATACTATTCGAAATACGCATGATTTTAGTTTCGTGACGCAATTTCAAAATAGGATCAGCGTCATCCAAGATAAATAGTTTCAAACGGTTGACATTGTAGCCAGCAGTAGAAAACATATCATTCAATTTGTTAGGTGTACCAATCAAAACGTCAATTCCAGTAGAAATATAATTTTTGTCATAATCCGTGTCGCCTTTGTCGTGAACACCATACACTTCTAGCGGATCATATTTACCATATTCTTCAAACAAAGCTTCCATTTCCAACACCTTTGCTTTGTCTTCAACGATAATCAAGGCGCGTGGCGATTCTTCTTGTTTTCCGGCTAGTTGCTGAATCACATTCAACACAATCGTTGTTGTTTTACCACTCCCCTTTGGCGCTACAATCAAACAATCAGCACCACTTTTAATGGTAGAAAAAGTTTCTTGTTGCAATGTATTGGCTTCCGTTAAACCACTTTCGACTAAAGCATTTTGAAGGGCTTCGTTTATTTTTTTTAATTTCATTCTGTTTTTTTAATAAGCCAGTTCACTAGCTTTTTTATTTATTTACTCGCAAATAGTGTTACGTCTTGCTCCGAGATTTCATTTTCTCCCAGAATAATTAAACGTTCAACCACATTACGCAATTCTCTTATATTTCCTGTCCAATCGTATTCTTGCAGCAACTGAATCGCCTTTTTGGAAAAAGACTTCACTGCAGTTCCTTGTTCAGAGGCAATCTTCTCGGCAAAATGAGTAATCAACATGGGAATGTCTTCTCTCCTCTCGTTCAATTCTGGCACTTTGATTAAAATGACAGCCAATCGATGGTACAAATCTTCGCGAAAACGCCCTTCGGCAATCTCTTTTTTCAAATCTTTATTAGTAGCAGCTACCACACGTACATCGACTTTGATATCTTTATCGGCGCCGACACGCGTAATGACATTTTCTTGTAAGGCACGTAGGACTTTGGCTTGAGCCGAAAGACTCATATCGCCAATTTCGTCTAAGAAAATCGTGCCTTTATCTGCTGCTTCAAACTTACCTGCACGGTCTTTCACCGCAGAAGTAAAAGCGCCTTTCACATGACCAAACAATTCACTTTCTATCAATTCGGATGGAATTGCGGCACAATTAACTTCTACTAAAGGGAAATTAGCACGTTCACTTTTCTCATGCAATTGATGGGCTACCAGTTCTTTTCCAGTTCCGTTAGGGCCTGTAATCAAAACACGGGCTTCGGTTGGTGCTACCTTTTCAATCAACAATTTGATATGGTTAACCGCTTCGCTTTCGCCAATTATTTCATAGTTCTTGCTGACTTTTTTCTTCAGAATGGTATTTTCAACTACCAATTGCTTTTTATCCAAAGCATTTCGAACCGTATTCAACAACCGATTCAAATCGGGCGGTTTCGAAATGTAATCAAAAGCACCCAAACGCATCGTATTAATTGCCGTTTCCATATCGCCATGACCTGAAATCATCACCATTGGAATTTCTGGTTTTATTTTTTTGACCGCTTCGAGTAATTCAACACCATCCATTTTTGGCATTTTGATGTCGCATAAAACCAAATCGTAATCGGTATTTTTAATCTTTTCATAGCCCGCAGCACCATCTTCGGCTTCCTCAACAATATAAGATGCATTTTCTTCCGAAAGAATTTTAACTAAAACTCTTCGAATAGCGGCTTCGTCTTCTATGATTAAGATTGTACTCATTTTTGAACAGGTTATATGTTGATTTGGTTATTTGGTTAAACTCTTAAACTTATAACCTTTTAAACTCATACACATTAATACTTCAGCCATCGATACAATTCTTTCCAAGTCGGTTTTTTGCCGTACATCAAAATACCGACACGATAAATTTTAGAAGCAAACCAAACTACTAAAAAGAAAGTGGCAAATAATAGTGTTATTGATAGTGCAATTTGCCACAAAGGTACGCCAAACGGAATACGCATTAACATTACAATAGGCGAAGTGAGTGGTACCATAGAAAAAATAGTAGCGACAGTACCGTGAGGATCATTTACTACGGTAAAAAATCCGATGTAAACTCCTAATACCAGAGGCATAATTATAGGCAATAAGAATTGTTGTGAATCGGTTTCATTATCCACAGCTGCTCCGATTGCTGCATAAAAAGAACTATACAAAAAGTAGCCACCGATAAAATAAATAACAAAGCAACTTAAAATCGCAGCAATAGGCAAATTCAAAATTTCAGCTACATATAGCTGGGCAGTTGTTGCTAACTCATTTTGTGCTGATTGCATCATTTCGGGCGGAATTTGATTGGTAGCGCCAACATTGGCACCCAAAAATACCGATGCCGAAAACAACAAACTCAATCCAATAATAGCCCAAATAAAAAATTGCAGAATTCCTGCTAAAGAAGTGCCTATGATTTTTCCCATCATCAATTGAAATGGCTTTACCGAAGAAATGATAATTTCTATAATTCGGTTGGTTTTTTCTTCAATCACCGAACGCATCACCATATTCCCATAAATAATGATAAACATCATAATCAAATAACCAAAAGCGCCTCCAATAGCAATTTTGATTTCGTTTAAGCCTTTCAAACTTTGTTCTCCAGATGCTTTCTTTAAATTAATTGTCACCTTGGCTTCCGCTTGATGAATTGCTAAAGTATCCAAATGCGCTGCTTCTAAATTGGCCAATGTCATTTTCTTTGCAATAATATCTTGCGTTTTTTCGATAAAAGATATACTAGGACTTTCGTTTGAAATGAATTGAATTTCGTTTTCTAAAGCGTCATTATTTTTTACTTTCGGAATGAACAAAACGCCTTCGTAAGCTTTGTCTTCAACACTTTTTTTGAGTGTTGGCAATTCAATCGACGATACATCTTGATAGTTATATTCTTCAGACGATTTGTTTTGGGCGAGAAATTCATTGACAAATTCACCTGATTCATCGTGAATCGCAATTTGTCGTGTATCCGCTTTCATGGAACTCAAATAACCTACAAACATTGCAATACCTACAAATAGTAACGGACTTAAAAAAGTCATTACAATAAAAGATTTATTGCGCACCTTGGCAATAAATTCTCTTTTAATAATTAATGAAATGATACTCATTTGGCTATTATTTACTGGTTACTGTTTGAATAAAAATATCATTGACACTTGGAATTTTTTCCATGAAATGAGTGACTTGTCCACGTTGTGTTAGCAAATGCAACAACTCATTTGGACTGGCAGTTCCTAGTTGCACTTCTAATTTCAATTCGTTATTCAAAGATTTGAATTGAGCTGGTGTCAAGGTGAATTTTTGAGTAATATCGTACATCAATCCTTCTACATTGTCAGTCAGAATTCCTACTTCAAAACTATTGGTTCGGTATTGTTTTCTCACCTCATCCAATTTACCTTCAATCAACTTATTGGATTGGTGAATCAAAGCGATATCATCGCACAATTCTTCCACACTTTCCATTCTATGTGTCGAAAAAATGATGGTCGATCCTTGTTCTTTCAAGGCTAAAATTTCATCTTTAATAATATTGGCATTCACAGGATCAAAGCCAGAAAATGGTTCATCAAAAATCAACAATTTAGGTTGGTGCAACACACAAACTACAAATTGAATTTTTTGTGCCATTCCTTTAGAAAGCTCTTGTATTTTTTTATTCCACCAACCTTGAATTCCTAGACGGTCAAACCAATAATCGAGTTGTTTTTTGGCTTCGGCCTTGGTTAAGCCTTTCATTTGTGCCAAATACAAACACTGCTCGCCCACTTTCATACTTTTGTATAAACCGCGTTCTTCAGGAAGATAACCGATGTATTGGACGTGTTTGGGTTGTAGTTTTTCGCCATCCAAAATAATTTCACCGCTATCGGGTAAAGTGATTTGGTTAATTATGCGAATCAAGGAGGTTTTTCCTGCTCCATTTGGCCCTAAAAGTCCGTAAATACTACCTTTAGGAACCGATAAAGAAACTTCGTTTAGCGCTACGTAATCACCGTATTGCTTCACTATATTATTAACTTCAAGTAAATTACTCATACTGAATTTGGTTTTTAGTCACTTTAATCTTTGGGTGTGTAAAAGTACAGAATTAGTACCTAATTAGTTGGTTTTGTTACATAAAAAAACCCACCCTTATTTAGAACAAGGATGGGAAAATAATTGTTATTACGTAATTAAAAAACTACGAAAACATATCTTTTACTTTTTCAAAAAAGGACTTGTCTGATTTTTCAGGACTAGGAGCAAAATTATCATCCCCAAGATTACTCTCAAAGAATTGCTTTTGTTCCTTGTTCAAGGTTTTTGGTGTCCAAACATTAACATGTACTAACAAGTCTCCGTTACCGTATCCATTCAAACTTGGAATTCCTTTTCCTTTCAAACGAAGAATTTTACCGGATTGAATGCCTTCTTCTAGTTTGATTCTTACTTTTCCGTTAACTGCTTCAATATCTTTAGAGACACCTAAAACCGCTTCCGAGAAACTGATGTATAAATCATAATGCAAATTCTCTCCTTCGCGTTTCAAGAATTCGTGTTCAATTTCTTCAATGGCAACAATCAAATCACCTGGAACACTGTTTCCTGGTGCATCATTACCTTTATTAGAAACTTTCAATTGCATGCCGTCAACAACTCCAGCAGGAATTTTAATCGCTACTGTTTCGTCTTCTTGGATCATCCCTTGCGAATCTGCATCAGCAGGTTTTTTATCTAATAACTGACCTGTTCCTCCACAAGTTGGACAAGTCGAGGCGGATTGCATTCTTCCCAAAATAGTATTGGTCACGCGCATTACTTGACCTTGACCATTACAGGTTGAACAAGTTTTGTATGATACTCCTTGAGCTTGAACTTTACGTTTTACTTTGACTTTTTTCTCTACGCCATTGGCAATTTCTTCCAAAGTCAATTTGACCTTAATTCGCAAATTGCTTCCTTTAGTACGACGAGGTCCACTACTTCTTCCGCCACCAAATCCGCCGCCGAAACCACCTCCAAAAATGTCTCCAAACTGACTAAAAATATCATCCATATTCATGCCGCCATGACCTCCACCAAAACCACCTGCACCATCAAAAGCTTGATGTCCGTACTGATCGTATTTAGCTTTTTTCTGAGGATCACTCAACACTTCATAGGCTTCAGCAGCTAATTTGAAGTTTTCCTCTGCTTCTTTGTCCCCTGGATTTTTGTCAGGATGGTATTTTATTGCCGATTTTCTATAGGCTTTCTTAATCTCTGCAGCATCTGCCCCTTTTGAAATACCTAATATTTCGTAAAAATCTTTTTTCATAATTCCAATTATTCCAAATTATACGATTTGGTTTAGTTACCAATAACCACTTTTGGGAAACGGATTATTTTATCTCCTAATTTGTAGCCTTTCTCAAGAACGTCTACAATTTTTCCTTTCATTTTGTCAGATGGCGCAGGAATTTGTGTGATTGCTTCAGCAAAATCAGCATCAAATGCATCACCCGCTTTTACTTCAACTTCCTCTAAACCTTTTGCAACCAAAGTTGATTTTAATTTTTCATGAATTAGCTCTACTCCTTTTACCAAAGATTCATCGCCTGATTTACTGATTTCTACCAAAGCTCTGTCAAAATCGTCCAAAACTGGAAGCATGGCTAACAAGACTTCTTGGTTTGCCGTTTTGAAAAGTTCAATACGTTCTTTAGAAGTTCTTCTTTTGTAATTCTCAAATTCAGCAAATAATCGCAAAAATTTATCTTTTTCTGCTGCCAAATCTAAGGCTAATTGTTCTTCAACAGGTAATTCTTCGACACTCGCTTGCTCCTCATTTGCCTGAGTTTCCACTGGCGTTCCTTCTAATTCCTGATCGATTGCTGCTTTTTCAGTAGTCATTGTACTTGTATTTTTAAAAATATTTTTAAACTTCATTTTTTATTTCTCTTTGAATTGCAAAAGTACTGCCAAATCTTTAATAATGTCAAATTGTCACTCCGAAGGCAGTCATCTGTTGAAAAATCGCCTTTAAAATAGACTTTTGGACAGTGTAAAATTTAATAAAATTTTAAGACAATTTTGGTTTGGATTGGAGTAAGTTTGTATCCGAATCAATTCAAGAATTTGGATTGAATTCCTAAATTGAAATTAAGGTTGGTTTCTAATAATTATTAATTCAGTAGTACCTAATAGCAGAAAAAGCTTCGTTTTCATCAAACGAAGCTTTTTTTATGCTAATACTTTTTTTAACTCATCTAAACTTAGAGACTTTTGTTCTCCGGTGGATAGATTTTTCAAAGTGTATGAATTGGAATTCATCTCTTGGTCACCCGCCATTACCGCAAAAGGAATATTCCGTTTATCTGCATGTTGAAATTGTTTAGCCAACTTGGCATTATCTGGATACAATTCTACTTTTATTCCAGATTGACGCAATTCTTTGATGGCTTTCATCGCATAAAAAGCTTCGTTTTCACCATAATTGATAAATAACGCTTGAGAGTTTGCAGTTACAGCATTGGGGAACAATCCTAATTCTTCTACAACCAAATAGATTCGATCTAAACCAAAAGAAATTCCTACACCACTCATGTTTTTAAGTCCAAAAATACCTGTCAAATCATCATAACGACCACCGCCGCCAATCGATCCCATAGCCACTCCAGCAGGTGCTGACACCTCAAAAATAGCTCCGGTATAATAATTTAAACCTCTAGCAAGAGTAACATCTAAATCTAAAATAGCAGTTGTCAAACCGAGCGCTGTTACTTTATCACAAATAAAACGCAACTCTTCTACTCCTTTCATCCCTTCAACAGAATCAGCTAATAAGCCGGACAGTTGGTTGATTTTCTCCGAAAAAGTACCTGTAAAGATAAACAAGGGTTGCACCTTTGCAATCGCGGTTTCTGAAATTCCTTTCTCTATCATTTCTTTCTTTACGCCGTCTTCACCAATTTTATCCAATTTATCCAAAGCCACTGTAAAATCGATTAATTTGTCTGAAGCACCTATGACTTCTGCTATGCCAGAAAGAATTTTTCTATTGTTTATTTTAATGGTTACACCATTTAATCCTATAGCCGTAAAAACACCATCATACAACTGAACCAGTTCCACTTCTTGCCATAAAGAGGTCGAACCTACCACATCGGCATCACATTGAAAAAATTCTCTAAAACGTCCTTTTTGTGGGCGATCAGCTCTCCAAACAGGTTGAATTTGATACCGTTTAAAAGGGAATTCTATTTCGTTTTGATGTTGGACTACGTAACGAGCAAATGGCACAGTCAAATCATAACGCAAGGCTTTTTCTGAAATACTTGCTGTCAATTTCGTACTGTCTTTGGCTTCTAAATGAGTGGCATTGGCTTTTGCCAAATAATCCCCTGAATTCAAAATTTTGAAAATCAAACGATCACCTTCTTCACCGTATTTTCCCATTAAGGTTTCTGAATTTTCAAAAGAAGGAGTTTCAATCGGTTGAAAACCAAATTTCTCAAAATTACTTTTGATCACTTGGATGATATACTGACGCTTTGCCACCTCGGCAGGTGAAAAATCACGGGTTCCTTTTGGAATACTTGGTTTTGATGCCATTATTTATGTACGATTTACGATATAGGTTGTACGATGTACTTTTATACTTTGAATTTCTGGATGCAAAATGCAATGCAAATATCTTATTTTTAAAATAAATAACCGCTCTTCTGAAGCAAACTTGTAACAAAAATTGTATTTTCGTGACAAATTGCTACTATGCTAAATTTATTCAAAGAAAACGTTAAGATTGCAATTGGTTCGGTTCGAACTCAATTGTTACGCACTATATTAACTGTGTTGATTATTGCTATTGGAATTACCGCTTTGGTAGGAATCCTTACTGTTGTAGCCGCTTTAGAGAATACTATTTCAGCTGACTTTGCTTCGATGGGCGCCAATACCTTCAACATCAATCAATACGAAAATACCACTCGAAATAGAGGAAACGATGAACGTGAAGTAATCAATCCAATTATTTCCTACCCAGAAGCAGTAGCATTTCAAAACAAATTTAAATACCCATTCACAGAAACATCGCTATCATTTACCGCTACTTCCAAAGCGGAAGTAAAATTTGGCGCAATTGAAACAGATCCTGAAATTTCAGTAGTAGGTGTAGATGAAAACTTTATTCCAAACTCAGGTTTAGAAACCAGTTTAGGACGCAATTTCAATGGGTTTGATATTGACAATAACACCTATATGTGTGTGGTAGGATCTGATTTTGAAAAAGGCTTACTCAAAGATGTGAATCCAATTAATAAAATCATTTCTATTCGTGGTGCCAAATTTAAAGTTATTGGTGTATTAAAAGAGAAAGGTTCTACTTTTGGTAACAGCCAAGATTTACGTGTATTAATTCCGATTCAAGTAGCTCGTTCATTATTTACAGCTCCTAGCATTAACTATAGTTTGAGTATAATGGTAAGTAAAAAAGAACTTCTTGACCAAGCCATAGACAATGCCACCAGCACCATGCGTCGAGTTCGAAAATTAAGTCCTGTGAAAGACAATAATTTTGGTGTAGTTCGTTCTGACGATTTAATTAATCGAATTCTTGGAATCACTAAATACCTAGGACTAGCATCGTGGTTAATTGGAGTAATAACCGTTTTAGGATCGTCAATCGCTTTGATGAATATTATGATTGTTTCGGTAACCGAACGAACTCGAGAAATTGGAGTTCGAAAAGCATTAGGAGCAAAAAAATCGACTATTGCTTTTCAGTTTTTTATCGAAACCTTATTGATCGGTCAATTAGGCGGATTGGTCGGAATTATATTTGGAATTCTAATTGGTTTCGGAATTGCAACTGCTATGGATTTTGCCTTTGTGATTCCTTGGGGAGCAATTATGGCAGCGTTTATTACCAGTTTTATTGTAGCGATTGTATCCGGATTGTATCCAGCCATTAAAGCGGCGGTCTTGGATCCAATTGAGGCTTTGCGTTACGAATAAGGTCATTTACGATCTTGAATATACGATATTTCGTAAATCGCAATTATTCTTAAATCGTACATTGAATCATTCTATCATTGCCGTAAATATCTTGTCGTAGCTCATAATTTTTGAAACCCATTTCTTGAAGCAAATTCAAGGTTTCTTGACCCAAATATTGGTTAATTTCAAAATACAATTGACCTTTTAATTTTAGATTTTTCTGGGCCAATTGGGCAATTTTTCTATAAAAAATAAGAGCATCATTATCCTCCACAAAAAGCGCTAAATGCGGTTCGTTGTCCAATACATTATTCTTGATTTCATGTTTTTCAAGCTCTCGCACATAGGGCGGATTAGAGACAATTATATCGAATTCTTGAGCCAAGTCCTCGGTTTCCAAAATACTTTGGTGAATAAATGATAGTTGCACTTGATTCTTTTCAGCATTTTTTTTGGCTGTTGTCAAGGCTTGTTCAGAAACATCTAAAGCAAACACTTGAGCATTCGGAAGATTTTTTGCCAATGCTATCGCAATACAGCCACTTCCTGTTCCAATATCAAGAATTTTGAACTTTGACTGTACTTTTGAACTTTGAATTATCCAATCTACCAATTCTTCGGTTTCAGGCCTCGGAATCAAAACAGCTGAATTAACTTCAAACTCTAATCCGTAAAAATTAGTGACTCCTAGAATATATTGAATAGGAATTTCCTTTTTAAGTTGATCCAAAATAAAACTCCAAATTTTCAATTCTGATTCAGAAAAATCCAAATCAGGTTGCAAAGCCAAATCAACTCTCTTTAGCTGATGTTTCGCTTCTAGTGTGAGATAGAAAAAACTTTCAGCTTCTCCAACATCATATAGTGGAGTTAGTTCTTGAATAAAATAGTCTCGGTAGTGTTTTATAGTCATGCTATTCGTTTTACAAATCTTGCAACATCCAAACGGGACAACTGGTATGTCCTGTGCAACCCATTGGGGCATCTAAATAGTCAAAACCAGATTTTTTATATAGTTTTTGCGCTGCATGCATGAACGGCATGGTCTCCAAATAACATTTTTCAAAACCAAACTCCCTAGCAGATTGCAAACAAATTGCCATCATTTCGCTTCCGATTCCTTTGCCACGCGTTTCAGGTAAGAAGTACATTTTTTGCAATTCACAAATACTTGGCGATTCATTTTCCAAAGGAGCTATTCCAGCAGCCCCCTTAATCTTCCCTTCCTGTTCAACTACAAAATAAACCGATCTTGGTTTATTGTACTCCTCGTACATCAAATCCAAATAAGGATCTTCATAAGCAGTACCCACTTTTGGAATATTCAATTCGTCAAAAACCGCGCGTATTAACTGAGCTACTGCCGCATTGTCTTTTTTTTCAATTTTCCTGATATGCCAATTATTCATTTGTGAAAAAACTAAGTTGAATCGCAAAAGTAACTATTGTTTATTAGAATTTTCGAAACTTATCCCATAAATCGGAAAGCTAAAAAGTAGTACTTTTGTCAAATGGACAATCACGAACAGTATATTGCTCGATGTATCGAACTCGCCAAAAATGGTTTTGGTACTACCTATCCTAATCCAATGGTGGGAAGTGTGATTGTATATAATGGGGAAATTATTGGCGAAGGCTGGCACCAAAAAGCGGGCGAACCTCATGCCGAAGTTAATGCCATTCATTCTGTAAAAAATCCTTCTTTATTAGACAAGGCTACTATATATGTAAGTTTAGAACCATGTAGTCATTTTGGAAAAACACCTCCCTGTTGCGATTTAATTATCAAAAATAAAATCCCGAATGTCGTTATTGGAACGGTTGATTCCAATATTAAAGTAGCAGGAAATGGCATTAAACGTTTGCATGAGGCTGGTATCAATGTTGTTGTGGGCGTTTTAGAAAAAGAATGTTATGAACTTAACCGACGCTTTTTTACGTTTCACGAAAAGAAAAGACCTTATATTATTTTAAAGTGGGCACAAACCCAAGATAGTTTTATTGCACCTACAGAAAAAGAGGAACTGAAACCCGTATGGATTACTAATTTACAATCGAGACAATTAGTACACAAATGGCGTACCGAGGAGCAAGCAATTTTGGTGGGTACACAAACCGTTATAGATGACAACCCCCAATTAAATGCTCGAGACTGGGAAGGCAACAATCCTATCAGAATTGTAATCGATCAACGCAATCGCATTCCCAAAACAGCTCATATATGGGATAATAAAATCAAAACTATTGTGTTTTCAAATGAGAATTCGATACCATCTTCAGCAAATACAATTGTTGAAGTGATTGATTTTCAACAAAATATAGCACCACAAATTGTTGAAAAATTATACCAACACCAAATTCAATCGGTTATCATTGAAGGTGGCGCTCAAACACTGCAAACTTTTATTGATGCTACTCTTTGGGATGAAGCACGCATATTTATTGGAAATTCTACCTTTGGAACCGGTAAAAAAGCGCCCGTTTTGAATACTTCTTTGTCAACAAAAGAAAGAATAGGAACCGATGAATTACTAATAATTAGAAATTATGATTGATACTATTATTTTTGATTTTGGAGATATATTCATCAATTTGGACAAACAAGCCACTATTGAAGGTTTGGAACGTTTGGGATTATCTTCTTGGAACGAAGATTTGGACCGATTGAATATCTCATTTGAAAAAGGACAAATTTCAAGAGATGCTTTTTTGTTAGGCATCCAAAAACAAATTCCAAATGCCACAATTGATGAAATTTTGATGGCTTGGAATGCTGTACTATTGGATTTTCCTCTGTATCGTTTGGAATTTTTACAATTACTTTCTAAAAAATTTCGACTCTTTTTATTGAGTAATACGGACGCTATTCATATTGACCATTTTGAGCAAAGAGAAGGCGCATCGTTTTACGGTGACTTTTACCAATGTTTTGAAAAGGTCTATTTTTCGTATGAAATGGGCATGAGAAAACCCGATGCTGAAATCTACACTACTCTTATCAACCGTCACGAATTATCACCGAAACGTACTTTATTTGTTGATGATAAAAAAGACAATACTGATGCTGCCAAAGCTTTAGGCTTACACGTATGGAATCTTCAGGTAGGAAAAGAAGATGTCATTACGCTTTTCGACAAAAAAATAATTTAGAATAAAATTCCCTTTTGGAAATCAAAGATACCTATACTACCATTGCAAAAGCGACTGATGAAATACTTTTCAAAGAAAAAAGCAGCAAATTCTATGGCTATGCCTTTCCTATTGAATCAGAAGAAGAAGTAAAACCGATCATTGAGCAATTACGAAAACAGCATCCACATGCAGTACACTATTGTTATGCCTACCAAATTGGGACAGAAAAAATAAGCTATAGAGCCAATGACGATGGTGAACCAAACAATTCAGCAGGGGCTCCTATTTACGGACAAATTCAATCGTTTGGATTGACCAATGTCATTTTGGTGGTGGTACGAATTTTTGGCGGAATCAAATTAGGCGTAAGCGGACTAATTACAGCTTACAAAACCGCAGCTCAATTAGTTTTAGAAGAAGCTGAAATCATTGAAAAAACAATCGACACTCCTTTTTTGATTTCATTTGATTATAAAAACATGAACAAAGTAATGCGGGTGATCAAAGAAAAGAAACTAGACATAGTAACTCAAACCATGGAATTAGACGAAAATTCTGGAATTGCAATGGGCAAAATCGAGATCAAAACCCGAAAAAAAAATGCCGAATTCATATTCGACATTTTTGATAATTTATTTGAAATTGAAATAAAACGCTTATAAATAAGCAATAAATAATCTATTTATTCCATATCTTTTAGAAGATCCAAAATATAATCTGGAGGGGCTATTGGGCGACCCGTTTTTAGCGACACAAAAACCAATATAAATTCGGCAGTTGTTAATAACTCATTCAATTCATTAAAAATCTTACAATCAAATTCTATCTTGACAGAAGATTGACTTTTGAAAGCTGTGTGAACCGTTAGCAACTCATCGTATCGTGCTGATTTTTTATAATTAATATTCATAGAAACAATGGGAAGCGCAATTCCTTCTTCTTCCATTTTTTTATACGAAACCCCCTTATTTCTAAGCCATTCCACTCGACCCATTTCAAAATAAGGAATGTAATTTCCATGATAAACTACCCCCATTTGGTCTGTTTCAGAGTAGCGAACACGAACTTGAATTTGATGATCTTTCATTATTTATTATTTAATTTTTATTCATTCTAAAAAGCCACATACAACAATATTTTTACAAAAAATATAATGAATAATTTTTTTTAAAAGA